>CAYLVN010000259.1:0-5394 GCA_964387115.1 uncultured Fibrobacter sp. | reverse complement strand
ATTTGCCGAAGCCCGGAATCGAACCGGGATGGTGTTGCCACCGCTGGATTTTGAGTCCAGTGCGTCTACCAGTTTCGCCACTTCGGCGGACTGTTTAAACTAATATTTCCTTAGATACATTGCAACCACCAATTGCATGCAGCGTCAGATTGCAATTTAACAACTATCCATTTAAATTTTGGTTGCCAGCTTCGAAGCTTTCATCCATCAACCTTCATTAAAACTCTGTATAATCAGTCCAGTTATCATCCTTCTCCTCATTCCCATCCCCATCCCCTTCATTATCATCCTGCTCCGGGTATTCTTCTGCGCTGTTAATCTGCTCGATTGTTTCCTCAATAATATAACCGGCGTTTACCTCCAGAAATTCACATATTTCATCGGAATTTGCATCCCTGTGCTCTTTCAGGTATTCGTAAACCGACAGTCCGGAAGAAACTATTATGTTATGTACCAGATTTTCATCGTATAACCTGCAATGCTTGCTGCTCATGGTGATTCCTTTTAAATAAAATTTTCACGGCGGCCAAGTCTCTGACTTATAATGCGATTAAATTATATACACAGTTACAGAAGAGGTCAACCTGTTTAGAGGTGTTTCAGGATACAGTGTGGAAAATCTCTGCTGATGAGACTGCGCCTTCCCGTATAAGGGATATTTTATTGTCATTAGAGATTTTGACAACAGTGGAGGGTGGTGATGGCGGAAGGGAGCCGGCATCAATCATGAAGTCTACAGATGAACAGAAAGTCTCATAGATTTTATCAGGATCAGGTGAATACTTCTGGCCGCTTAGATTGGCGCTGGTAGAGATAAGCGGTGTTGCGAGACCGGAAAAAACCGCCCTGATAAAGGGATGATCCGAAACACGGACTGCAGTCCCTTCGGGGTTCTGTGTGGTTGGAAGCACTAAGGTGAGGAGTCCGGGCCAGAATCTCTTCATCAGTTCTTCTGCCGCAGTGGGAATAGTAAGGCCTGAGGATGCAAAGAAGCTGCATTGTGAAGCTATAAGTATGACAGGGTTCAGCGGCGGTCTGTTTTTAGCCTTGTAAACCCGGTCCTTGACTGACTGCAGGTCTGCCCTTCCGCCGATACCATAAATAGTTTCTGTGGGATAAACAAACACTGCTCCCGCCTGAATAGAGCGGATCACCCACATCAGTTTTTCAGTGGATTCCAGGACAGTTTGGAGCGGAATTCTCTCAGGCTTCATCATCCCCGAACTGTTTGCGGTACTCTTTCATCTTGGCAAGCAGTGAGGGATCTTTGCATCCCATGATCTGGACTGCAAGCAGTGCTGCGTTTTTAGAATTTCCGATACCCACACAGGCGACCGGAATTCCAGGAGGCATCTGGACTATTGAAAGAAGCGCATCTTCACCCCTGAGCGGTCCACCTTCAGCCGGTACTCCAATTACCGGAAGAACAGTCATGCTGGCGATAACGCCTGGAAGGTGTGCAGCGAGACCTGCGATGGCGATTATTACATTGTAGTTGTCCTGCGCACTGCGACAGAACCTATTGATTTTATTTGGATTTCTATGTGCCGATATAACGTACGTCTCAAAATCCACTCCAAATTCCTTAAAAACTTCTCCCGCTTTTTCCGCAAGCGGCATATCCGACTTCGACCCCATCACAATTACTGCTTTCATCTGTCTCCTATTTGAGCTATCAGTGCTCTTCTTCTTTACTTCTATTCCACTGCTCCTAATTCTTTATTTTCTCTGCGTCACTGCGTGAGATCTCCGGCTCCAACACCCCAACCTTCGCCTGTCTCTCCACCCTTCTCAATCCCTTAGCCCCAATATCCCTCCTGTACATCTTCCCCTCAAAATTTATCCCGTCGACACCCATATAAGCAGTCACAATCGCTTCCTCCAGCGTTTCAGCCCAGGCACTCACCGCCAGTACCCGTCCGCCATTAGTGACAAGCTGTTCCTGGTTGTTAAACATCGTTCCGCTGTGATAAACATCGACATTGGTTTTTTCCCTCTCAGTTTCATCGATTCCGCTGATCACTTTCCCTTTTTCATAGGAACCGGGGTATCCCTCAGATGCCAGTATTACTGAAACACAATAGCCCTGGTTGACAGTCCATGGCTTATCGGTCATTTTCCCTGTTGCGCATGACTTGAACATCTCAAACCAGTCGCAGTTTACTAAAGGTAATACAGCCTGCGTTTCGGGATCACCGAATCTGCAGTTGAATTCTACCACTTTAGGTCCGTCGGAGGTCACCATGATGCCGTAATAGAGCAGTCCCTGATATTTACGGCCTTCCTGCTCCATAGCTTTCAGCACCGGTTTGACGATCTCTTTTTCGATTCTTGAGAGAAGATCTTCGTCGACGAGTGGAGCAGGTGCGTAAGCTCCCATCCCACCGGTATTTGGGCCGGTGTCACCATCACCAACTGCTTTGTGGTCTTGGGAAACCGGTAAAATACGGTATCTTTTTCCGTCGGTGATTACAAACACAGACGCTTCCTCGCCGGTCATCTTTTCTTCGAGAATAACCTTGGCACCAGCTTCACCGAACTTTTTCTCATCGAATATTTCATCAAGTGCATTTTCTGCTTCTTCTGCGGTTTCACAGACAATGGCACCTTTTCCAGCAGCGAGTCCGCTCACTTTTACTACGATGGGAGCGCCTTTTTCCTGAAGGTATTTGAGAGCAGATTTTTTATCTGTGAAAGTGCTGTATGCGGCAGTCGGGATATTGTATTTCTTCATCAGATCTTTAGAAAACGCCTTGCTTCCTTCGATCTCTGCGGCGGTTTTTGTAGGCCCGAAAACAGTCAGTTTCTCCTTCTTGAAGATATCTACGATACCATCTACAAGCGGGGCCTCGGGGCCGACAATTGTGAGATCGATTTCATTTTGTGATGCCCAGTCGGCAAGATCGCTCCAGCTCTTAATCTCTCTGTCAACCAGCATGCATCCATCCCTTTCCATCCCCGGATTTCCCGGATAGGCATACATGCAGAGTGGTCTGTCAGAGCGCAGCAGAGCCTTTAAAATCGCGTGTTCCCGTCCTCCGCTGCCGATAATAAGAACTGAATTCATGAAATCCAATTACTGCCTCCTCGATGTGGATCATTGTGCCTTAAGTGCATAAACCGGAAAAATACCATTAGATAAGCGAGTGAAGCAATATTGGTGATCACTCAAAGGTAAGTACCGGCACCGGTATCTTTCTTTCCCTCTCCTCTCACGTTAACTGTACGCCCATCACTGAATAATTTGTAATTGCAAATTCAGATTTGCCTTTACTGTTGACCTTAGTTCCTGTGGATTGTAATTCCAGTGTCATGGATCGGGGAACAGTTGCTTTACCAGCCGACCAGAAGCTGAAGAACTTTTCAGGTTATAGGGTCGGGATTACTCCCTTGGATACATCAATATTCGTGTCCCCCATTTTTCCACTCAAGGCCTCTGCTAAATAAGATTATCTACGGCCTTTATTTTCCTTGTTCCCGCTCAATCTGATCAATTTTCTTCATGGAAAGTCCGGTTATCTCATTGATTAAACCCTTTGACATCCCGCGTTTGAGCATGTTTGCTGCAACCTCGGTTTTTTCTTCTATTTTCCCTTCCTTTTTCCCTTCTATTTTTCCTTCTATTTTTCCCCTGGCCATACCTTCGGCAATGCCCTCATTTTTAACAGTCTGAAACACCCTGGATACTTCCATATTCGTGCCCCCATTTTTCCACTCAAGAATCCTTTGCAATAACCTCTTCCTTATACTCTTTGGCGCAGCATTTTCTAAGTACAAAGAAAACGCGTTCAAATCGATAGCAATATCCCGTTCCTTGGCTAACTCCCTAAAAATTACGAGAATATCATTGAGTTTTGTTACTAATTCTGGACTGTGTATATATTTCAACGTTAAAAATGTAATCCTTAGAAGAGCGTTTCCCTTTATCCGGTCATCCGGAATACGGGAAATGTCAAAAAATTCATAATTCAAAGTCTGGGCGAATCTGGAAATCTCTCCATCAAACCTTCCTATGGGTGGAATCGCCCTGGATATGTCCCATTTCCTTTTACCATGGTAGAGTATTACCGGCACGACGTAAAACAGATCATTTTTATACTCATCCGACTTTGCATGATTCTCCCTTATGACGTGGATATAATTGTCCATCTGCATTCCAATATTCCTGTCCGGGAAACTTTTATGTTCAATAATCAGGTAAAACTGGCGGCGCTGCGGGATAGTCTCAGTATAAAATATCAGATCGGAGAGGTATTCCAGAAGGTTGGTGTCGACACTGTCATTCTGGAATAACCTCAGGTTGAGTAAATCTATGCTCAGATCGATGCGATCCAGAAGGTAGGTCTCAATAAAGCTTCTCGCCGAATCTATCCGGCTCAGGTTATTCTTTATAAATTTATCGTGAGGATCATTTATGGGATGATTGCTCATGGGGATAAAATAAAGGAATGTCGAGATGACGTGTTATGCCCTCCTGAAAAATTCGACTTAGTAGAGCCACCATTCATCCCACACTAAAACAGGCATTAGTGACAATCACACATATAGAGGATATCCAGCTGCCACCTTCAAATACGAAATTTCTTAACCCAGAAATTTAACTATACTATTGTAGTGTCCCGAATTAATATTTATTATGTGTTATCCCGAATAAACAGGTGCGGGGCATCAATTCAATAACAATGTGACTTAGCATAGTCCTCCGCGAAAATAACACATTCTTCTTCAACCATTTACTTTTGATACTGGTTTCATTACCCATGTTTAACATCCTGATACATCTCATTCCATCTCTGATAATCATGGTTGTGATAGCAATTCTCATTTCTCTTAACAGAAAACTATCAAAAGAAATAAAGCAAAGCAGGGAAACTGAAGAGGCGCTGCGGTGCAGCCGTGAAGAGTTGCACCTCAAAACCGCAATTCTGGAAGCGTTGTTCAACTCTGCAAGCGACGGAATGATAATCATTGACCAGAACGGTAACAGGAGCTATCAGAACCGCCGGGTTGCGGAAATGTGGAAAATACCCGAGGACGTGCAATCAAGTAACGATTCAAAAAAGCAGCTTCACTATGTCATGCAGAAAACAAAAGATCCGGAAAATTTCCTATCTCTCGTTCAGCACATGATCAAAAACAAGGATGAAACATATGTTGATATAATAGAACTTACCGACGGCACGGTGGTTGAGAGATACACCGGCCCGGTTTTAAGCCAGGATGGTCAAAACTACGGAAGGATCTGGACTTTTCATGATATTACCAACTTTAAAAGAGTAGAAAGACTCCTTGCAGAGGAAAAAGAGCAGCTCTCAATTACTCTGCGCAGTATAGGTGATGGGGTCATTACCACAAATATCAATGGCGAGATCCTTACGATTAATAAAGCCGCGG
>CAYLVN010000258.1:0-5408 GCA_964387115.1 uncultured Fibrobacter sp. | reverse complement strand
ACCCGGTTGTCCAAATGGCCCGTCTATGACCTCCCGCTTATCTCCGATGAATCTGACTCGTTTTCCTCTGGAGCTTGGATGTAATCCCTCTCCTTCGAGCATTATTCCCGCTTCCACCAGCTCCTCATTAAATCCTCCCATTTCTTCAAGCATTTTGGTATCGGGCATGCCCCCCGCTTCCGACTCACTGTTGGCCTTGATAAGAACCATTACTCTCATAAACACCTCGTTTGAATGGGTAAATAGAGTTGAACGCAAATGCAGTTTGACATGGGTTTCTGTTGCAAAAACAATGCCGGATTCTTATCAGAACAATTTATCTTGGCCACAATCAGTATTTACAAACGCCACTATTTTACTTCTGCAGGCTGTTTACGGGTTAATACTGCAGGCCGGAAAACAAATTTCTGACCTCCCAGTGCAGCCTCTATTAATAGTCCGCCCTGCGAAAAGAGGTAAACTTTATCGGCCTTATACTTTGTGGTAGCTTCAGCACCCGCTTTTACTATTACCGCTCCTGCATTTACCGCAAATCCGATTTTGCCCTGTTTAAATCTCTGCAGGCCTTCCTTATCTGCAAACAGCACCACAGCATCAAATGTCTCTCCACCGACCTGCACGCCTATGGTTAATTGCACTATTCCTGCATAACCAATCAGTTTTTTCTGCTCAAACACTTCTCCTTTTCCGTATGCTCCACCCACAACGAGCCCGGCTCTTCCCACCGATGGGAAAACTGCGTAACCATACGCCTGATCCATGGAATGCTTAAACTGAGGATGAGCCTCCTCTATCATTTTCAGAGTCGCTTCCACCTCCTGCTTTAATACCCGGTTAGTAGATAGTTCCTTTTTAGCTCCAGTCACCAATCCAGCAATTGCTTCTATTGGTGATTTTTTATGCTTCCCATCATGAGGCAGGATTTTTCCAACTACCGGTACTTTTGTTATCTGTTTTGTTGCCCACTGCCCCAGCCCGTTTTTTATCGATGAACCCCGGGATTCGTCAGGATCTTCACTTTGTCCAGTAGAACTCTCTTCTGTTGATTCTTTCGACGATTGCTGCTCTGTTTTTTCGGGTGAAGGTTCCTTTGGAGCAGGCTTGTTTTGAGGCAATTTCTCTAATGGTGGAATAAACATGAATTTTGAACCCCCAAGTGAGAGCTCTATTAACATTCCGCCCATCGAATAGGCACTGGCCTGCACATCTGAAACGTTGTTGGTGGCAGTTGCTGCAGCTTTAACCATCACAGCCGATGCATTAGCTGTAAAACCCAACTTTCCCCGTTTTTTAAATCTTTCAAGGGACTTTTTATTGCCAAAAGAAAGTATCTGGGTAAAGGTCTGCCCTCCTACCTGAACACCAACCGTTATCTGACTCATGGTTGCAAAACCTACCGGTTTACCACCTTCAAAAACCTCACCCTGTCCATAAGCCCCTCCCAAAACGACTCCCGCTCTTCCTACCGAAGGAAAAACTGCATAACCGTATGCTTTTTGCAGCTTTTCTTTGATATCTTTATGTTTTTCCTGTAATCGATTGAGTGCCGCTGCGGTTTCTTCATGAATCGTAGCTTCAAGCATGTCTACCCCCTTTGAGATTCTCTGGCCAAATATGCCCGGTTTAGTGTTGAGCACAGCAATAGAGATTTCTAAATAAGCAATAGATATACCTGAAGGCCAAAAAGGGGGGAATAGTTTGTCCCGGAGAGTTTATGGAAGTATATTATTCTTGTTTGTATAAAAAATCAAAATTTCTCACCGATCAACAAATCAGAACACGGTTTCATTTATAACCTGTTTTCGTTTTTAGCCGCTGAAAGATGATGATAATTGGCTCCTGGGGGTGCTTGTGGCGACAATTTGGAGAAAACTGAATAATTTTATCAAGGGCAGGGAAACCAGAATATTTTTATCCTTTTTGATGTTTTACTTCATTCTGTTGGCACTTTGGGGTATAAATCGTTCAGAACCCTGGCACGATGAACAACATTTTGTTGAGACTGTCAATTATTTCGGGCAAAATTTCAACAGTAATGCCCTTTATAATTATGAGGAGATGTCAACACCACTGCCGTTTATTATCTATGCTGCCTGGGGAAAACTGGTTGGATTTCAGTTACCGGTTTTGCGGATCTTGTCAATAATCATTGCATTAATAACATATCTGCTGTTTTTTTCACTTTTTAAAAATTATTACAGCAGTTTAACAGCTTTGATGGCAGTGCCATTTTTTGCATTTAATCCATATTTTGCCGGTGCAAGCATCTTTGTGTTTACAGATATGATGGCGATTCTTTTTCTGGGTCTTTCGTTTGTGAGCCTGCAGAGAGGAAAGCCGGTTTTACTTGGGATAGCACTGGCATCCGCACTGTTGACTCGTCAATACCTTGTTTTTCTAGTTCCAGCATTTTTTCTTTACATTTTTCTGAATTTTCGCAACAGCGGCCAAAAGGGATATCTGAAGTATATGAGTGCGGTAGCATTGTCATGTGTTCCTCTGGTGCTACTGATGCTTTTCTGGGGAGGTAGCAGTCCTGTCAATACTGTAAGAAATAATTATATTTCCTATGCATTCACATTTCATCCGTCCTTTCTTACTCTTTATATAAGTCAGATTTTTATATACTCTTTTCCGTTTATATTATTTCAATGGAGGAAGTTTTATCAAAATAAAAGAATCGTTCTGATCAGCCTGTTATTATCAGTGAGCTATCTGGCTTTTCCGGTCAGTTCATCGATTCCGGCAATTGAAGCAGATGTATTTACTGTCGGATATTTTCATCGATTCCTGAAAATGTTTCTTTCTGATGGTATGGTCCACATTGTTTTTTATCTCACTTATCTGATGTCTTTACCGGTTCTGATTTCCTTTATATCTTCGGCTTTAGACGATTTTAAACAAAAAAGAATCGGATTAAGATTCCTTTGTGCAGTTACATTTCTATTTTTCCTTCTGGTGATGCCTTTTTCATACCTGGTATGGGAGAAATATTTTATCCCTGTTCTGCCAGTAGTAGTTTTCTTGATTATGAGTGATTCCAGGAGTGAGGAAAGATTTCTGTTGGAGAAAGCGCATTGAAGGAGTAACCGTAAGCTTTTTTGCAACCTTTCGTTGAGATCTTTATGTTGAGTGCCACTGCGGCTTCTTCATGAATCGCAGCTTCAAGTATATCTACCCCCGATATTATTGACTATAATCCTTTTAGATTTATTCCTTCAGAGAAGAACTATTAAATTGATTGTAAATTATTATAGAAGCCGTAATGTTGACACACACGGGAATGCGGAACGTAATGAAGTAGAAGAATATCTGATCGTGGGGAGCTGAGTGGAGCATTACAGACAGACTACAGAAGAAATTCTTGACTCATTATCTAACATTGAATCAAGCTGGCGGGATGAACATTCACAAAAAACCATAGATCTTTTGGAACAGGTTCCGGTAAAAGCAAGCTATGGTTCTGAAGATATCAATAGAGCTTCTTAAAAAAGATTTTAAAGTCGGATTAACAGTACTGCGCCTTTTTCTGGACCTTTCTAAAGACGAATTTCAGGTTGAAACCCGTTCTTACTTCACTGGTAAATCATTTGGTTCAAAACTGTTTAAGAAAGAACCGGAAGCAGTACTGAGATTTTTCGAACAACTGGGGCTTTTTGAGAAGATGGCATCTGTGGTAAATCGTCCCCTTGCCTGGTATGATATTCTTGTTGAGCGCTTAAAAGCGGGAAGAGGCAGTGCAATAAAGGAACAGCTGTTGAAATACAGTAAGTTGTAGAGTTAATTACTGAATCAACATGAAAGCTGTTTCTCTCTATGGCTTTATTTATCGGAGAGACACATTGTCCGGCCTACTAGCCTGCATGCAGGAACACGCAGTGACTGCTGGCGATTCACTGCAGCCCCGTCTACGCGCAGTAGACCCGGTAGATTCTACCGGACATGTAACCATGAAACCTTACCGTTTTTTAAGGTAGCCCGCATCCATTTTTATGCACTGAAGGCCGCTTCGCCTCTCTTTTCATGCTCCTGTCATTTCGGTCTGCAAATTGCATGATTTTTAAATTATGAAATAAAACAGTTTCCTTTACACCTTAAACAATGGATTTAGGTATGGGGTTTATAAAAATAGTTATCGTCTTTTTATTAGCTTCAGTTACATTAGTTGGGGTTTTATCAAGGGTCCTTAATTTCAAAAAAATCACCGGTAATGTCATAAAGAAAACTCTGTGGTTTATTCTTTCAAAAAGCATACAGAATGCTGTTGAATTGAACAAAATAAGACTGAGTTGCTATTGTAAAAAGCTTTGGAGAAAAATGTTTAAAAGCAAAGAAGGAGCTATCGCTTATTGAACTTGTCTTATTAGATAAAAAATTAGCAATTTATTACAAATAACGATTTACATAAAAGAGTAATGCAAAGAAAAACTGGTTTGAAACTTTGCAGTGAGTGGTAAATTCTCACCAGGAGGATATTTTGATTTCTGATGATAACAAATCTCAACCGGGAGGACAATCATTAAGTAAAAAGGAATTGGAAATTCAAAAAAAACAGGCGCAGCCACAGCAGCAGGTTCAGCAACCAGAACCTCCTCAACAAGCTCAGCAATCTCAATTTGTTCCTCAGCAGCAGGAAGCGCAGAATATAAGTGAGCAGCCTGTTTCCCGTGAACATACTCGTCAGGTTGTCGCGGAAGCGGCAATGGAGAATCTTCCCGAAGATCAATACCCTGATGTCCTTCTTGATGTTCCTACGCTAAAAGTAGATGAAATAAAGATCGAAGTGGATGATCTTGAGGCGCAGGTAGCGGTGAGTGCTCAACTTGCTAACTTGTTAAAGTTAAATGTTGGTGCTCATGTCAAAATAGAAAAGGTGGAAGTTGATATCCTGGGAGTGGAGGCCCAGGCAATTCTTAAGGTAAGGTTAAAACAGGTTAATAACATTCTATCACGCGCCCTGGACACTCTCGATCGCAATCCGCAAATCCTTAACAATTTACTTAAGCCAGTAGGGGAAGCGGTTGGTGAAATTGGTAAAGGTGCAGGAAAAACTGTAGGAGAATTAGGTCCAGGATTAGGTAAAACAGTTGGCGAACTCGGCCCTGGCCTAAGTAAAGCAACAGGAGAGCTCGGTCAGGGATTGGGGAAGACAGTTGAAGAATTAGGTCCCGGGCTTGGTAAAGCAACAGGAGAAATAGGTGCCGGGTTAGGTCAGGCCACCGGAGAGATAGGGAAAGGAGCGGGAAAAACAGTAGGAGAATTAGGTCCCGGTCTTGGCAAAGCAACAGGAGAAATAGGTGCCGGATTAGGTCAAGCCACTGGAGAGATAGGAAAAGGAGCGGGAAAAACAGTTGGAGAATTAGGTCCCGGTCTTGGCAAAGCAACAGGAGAAATAGGTGCCGGATTAG
>CAYLVN010000257.1:0-5423 GCA_964387115.1 uncultured Fibrobacter sp. | reverse complement strand
CAATCACTTCTATCAATTCCGAGATTGAAGGACCCAAAGAAACTCCCGGTTGTGCTGTCACTTGAGGAAGTGAAAACAATTATATATTGTTGTAAAAGTATTAAACACAAGCTTCTTCTGATGGCGGCTTGCCACACACCTCCTTGAGCAAGGCGCAGACCTTAGATATATACAGAAACTTCACCCCCCGTTTCTGAGTCCGAGTCCGTTTTCCCCCATGAATTAAACTAATTTAGAGGTGTGTTTAAAAACCCGGTGGGCGTAGAAAAGGATAGTATATGGAAAGCGGACATGCAGAGCAACACCCTCCCCGTAAGAGAAGGCATTTATCTGGTGATAATTTGCAAATTAAATTCTCTTTCTTCTTATTCTTCATCTTTAACGTTATCTATGCTGAGTATTTCCATAATTATCATTTTACAGGTGGTGTTGAAGGGGTTGGTTTTCAATATACCTTTTCATTCGGGCCTGTTGCTGCATACGCTGGAGCTCCAGTAATGCATGAATATAGTAAAGACATTGTAAATGACTCTCAAACAGTTACTACTAATGATTTTTCATTGAAACCATATATTGGAATAGGCGGCTTGATCAGTTCAATTAAAAACCCTAACCGTAAATATTTTATCTCAGCAGGTATAGGGAGTATCATCAGTTTTATTAATAACTCACAAAGAACTAACCAGGAAGTCACTGAACATTCAAGGGGCATTTTTTATAATATACCAACTGATGCGAGAATCGGATTTGATGTTTACTGGTTTTCTCATGGGTCCCCTTTATTCAGTATTGGAGTTAATGCTATTGGTTACTCCTTCGAATCGAACTCAATGTTTTTGTAAAAGGATGGCATATTACATATTGTTTCAAATCGAAAAACAGTAAACAAACGATAAGTAAATTGGGTTGAGCTTCGACCTACGAAGAAACATCATGCCAGGTGGGATTTAAATGAAAGCGCCTGTTTATTCGAGATATATAAAGTTGCCTGATTTACTAAATCACACTGTTATCCTGATATCGGCCATGGTTATAGTAAGTGGAGTTGCGGTTCTGCATGCGGCCCCAGGAAAGTTTCTGGCAGAATGGCTGGGAGGTAAAAACGCCGGTTTCGACTTGTTTGAACTGGGTTATATATTGTTCTAGTTGTAAAAAAAACACTACGTTTGAATATGTCGGAAATGTGTGAGCGTCCAGTGCCAGAAAAATCAGGATCGCGAGGGAAACGAGTAATATGAATATTCTTGAATGTTCTGACAATGATAAAGAATACCTTGTAAATGAACTTGTCCACTATAATTCAAGTAAAGTACCTTTTACTCAAGATAGACCGTTCATTAATCTGAATTACAAGATTGAATTCAATGGAAATATTATTGCAGGAATTCTCTCTGTTCTTTACGCCTGGGACTGCCTGTTTATCGATCTGCTTTTCGTGGATGAAAAACACAGAAACAGAGGTTATGGAGAGCTATTGCTGAAAAAGGTTGAAAATGAGGCTTCTAATCGAAACTGCCATCTGATTCATCTCGATACTTTTGATTTTCAGGCAAAAGATTTTTATCTGAAGAATGGTTTTGAGGTGTTCGGAGTACTTCCTGACTGCCCTGAAGGACACACAAGATATTATATGAAAAAGAATATATGATAGTTAGGAAAATGCTGCAGGCTTTTATTCCCGGAATCTCGATGTAAAGGAGTGATAACTACAATGTCTTCGCCAATAAAACTATCCAGAAATCTGGCATTCCTGTTTCTTTGTCCATTTCTCTTTGCAGATCCAGCCTCAGCTTCAGATGCACAGCCTGATATCAAACGATCCCCGCTCGTAGATTCTGCCATCTCCTCATTTCATATCAAGGAATGCTGTAATTCATCACTGATATCCTGTTTAGATAAAAAGGAACCGTGTTTGATTGCGACACATCTGTATGAGTTTACAAAATGGCTTGTGGAACATGATGCTGATTACAACAAAATTATAGATCAGCTTGATAAGCGCTATACCGGCTTTGTAGATACCACGCGACACAGCATTGATACCTCGCGTCTTCAATGGGCGGGTTCACCTGAGGCACCGGTTCGAATCAGTGCTTATGTTTCATCAACCTGCAATCTGTGCAAACATATTGTCGGTACGCTTTATGACAGTGTTACAACCGGTTCTTTGAAGGGAAAGGCAAGGCTTATGGCAATACCATTCAGCACTGGTATAGGTGACATGGCCCTGTTCGCAGCCAATTCAAAAGGCAGATTCTGGCAACTGTTCCTTGAAATGAGAAAGAATAAAATTATTTACAAGGAAGATGACATTATCAGAATGGCAAAAGATGCTGGTATTGCGGAAGGAGAAATGAAAAACCTCCTGAAAAAGCCGATATTTAAGCAGATGATGAAAGACGCTCGAGATGAAGGAATCGGAAATAGTGTACAATTTACTCCGAAATTTTTTATCAATGAGAAGGAGTATAGCAGCTATAAGGATCCTGAATGGGTTATCGATGCAGTACTTTTCGAATTGCAGGCACAGAAAAAAGAGTAAGGATTAATACAGGTTGTCGAAGAAGATAGAGTGAAAAGAGCCGCACAAACAAGACAAAACCCGGTTGCCAGCAGACATATAACACAAACAATCCGGTTTACGCAGCGCTACACCAGAATTTTCTCACGCTTCGCGTCGTGCGCAATAAAGAAAGATAAGGCCAATAGACAGTGAAACAGAACATTTATGATAACAAAGATTTCTTCAGTGGATACAAAGATTTACGGGACAGGAAAGCAGGTTTTAATGAAGTGCTTGAACAGCCTGCGATACTCTCTCTTATCCCTGAGATCGCGAACAAAGCGATACTGGACATCGGGTGCGGCATGGGTGACTTATGCAGGTTTTTTGCTGAAGCAGATGCCGGCAAAGTGATTGGCGTTGACATTTCATCAAACATGCTGCAAATTGCCAGGGAACGGACCCGAATCTATTCGAATGTACAGCTTTATCAATCCGCAATTGAAGATTTTGACACAATTCCGGAACAATTCGATCTTATCGTCAGTTCACTTGCGCTTCATTATGTTCAAGACCTGTCAGCGGTCTTTGTCAAAGTTCATAAGTGGTTAAAGGAATCAGGCAGATTTGTCTTCTCAGTTGAACATCCATTTGCAACATGCAGGCAGGGTATTCACCCCGGATGGGAAAAGGATGACAAGGGCAATAATCTTTTCTGGCAGGTTGATTCATATTCCGATGAAGGCATGAGGAAAAGTAAATGGTTTGTTGAAGATGTAGTGAAATATCACCGGACAATTTCAACGATTATAAACGGTCTGATTGATTCATCATTCCGGATAGGAAAAGTGCTGGAGCCTTTCGCAGAAGAAAAGTACGAGATTGAAAGACCTGAACTGAAAGAGGAAAGAAGACGTCCTCCTTTTCTTCTTGTCCTTGCATCAAAAGACTGAGCCGGGAGCCAGAGAGAAAGATCGCTCTCCATGGCGAAGACGCGTGAAAGAAAAGTGCTGCTTGTAATGAGAAAGCTGACACGTAGAAAGTCTTGCCCATGATGGTCTTCCGGCATGGATAATGATTCGTCACCTTCAGCGGGGGTTTTAGGGGCCCGGGCACGGTCCCGGACACGACCCCTACCAGATTCTTATACTTTGTTCTATTTTGCAAATGTAGTGTTTCTCACCACCAGAACTCCTTCTATCTCCACGGAGTTATGATCCCTGTGCTTGTGGAATGATGGGTTTACGAGATGAGAGAGCATGAGCTGGACAAGACCGTGTATGTTGAAGTTGTATGATGTCAATCCGCGCCGGAAAGCCTCGAATGTATCATCAAAACCGGCTACCGCGATTTTTCTTCCAGGGTGCTCTTTTAGATAGTCAAGTGCCATGAACGCCACAAGATCATTTGCACATACCCAGGCTGAACAATCGGAGTTTTTCGCCTTTACAAGCAGAGGACGGATAAAGGTCCTGATCGCCTCATCGTTGAGAATCCTTGAAAGATGGTGTCGCAGTCGGGCCGCGGCACGACGCGCCAGGCCATAGGAGCTCTGAGGCGACATGATTTCATGAAGAAGAATCTCCGAGGGTTTCAATGCAAGCCTGAACTCATAGGGATACTCAAACTCCTTGAGCGTGAAAGAATGTATGGCGGCGTCAATTCCCTGCCTGTCAAATATCTCCTGCAATCCGTACAGACGTGCCCTTGACCAGTCGGATTTGTGAAATGGAGAGATATAGGCCACATTTGAGTGTCCCTGCTGAAGAAGGTATGATGCCAGACTGCGGGCGGCATTGGAACCTGTAGCGATGGAAAAAACCTTCAGTCCCCGGTTCTTCCCTGCCGCTGTGCCCAGATTAAGACGGGTTCCCTCCTGAAGCACTGCGATGGGTTTCTTGAAAAGATCAATCTGGGAGAGTACCTCAAGATAAAGCCCGTTTGGACTTTCGGCCCACAGAAGATAACCCAGCACCGAATCATCGGACCTGAGGCGGTCAAAAGTGTTTCCGTTCTGATCAGAATAAACCGCTTTTCCATTGACCCTTGTATACCTGATGATATCCAGACGCACTTTCATCTGCGAACATAAATTTTCACAGACCCTCAGGAACTCCTCCCCCCACGGGGCCCTTGCCTGAAGTTCCAGAGCAGGATCCGACCAGCCCAGAAGAACGATTGATGAGTGGGTTTTATCGGGAGAGAAAGAAATTACCCTGTAGGTTCTGTGTTCCGGCTGTATTATCCCCTCTACCACCAGGCTGTCCAGCGCCTTACGAAGAGTCTGATGACTCACGCCATAATGCGCCTTGACCTCTTTCAAGGAGGGCATCAGGGTCCCTGACGGGAAACGGCCGGTAAGGATATCCTTGTGAATGCGGTCCCTTAAACCCAGCCACCCTTTGCGCAGGGCATTTACCGGTTCCTCAAAATTGATGCTTACACGCGTGCCGCTCCCCTGAATAACCTCCAGCGTTCCCTCTGATGCAAGCTGGTTCACCGCCTTCCACATCGGTACAACACTGACCCGGGCCGATTCGGCCAGCTGACTAATGCTTGGAAGAGAATCGCCGGGCTTCCAGTACTTTTCCAGCATCTGCTTAAGGTACTTAAGCGCTTTTTCTTTTGCGGGGGAGATCTGTGCCATTTAAACTTTTCTCAGCTTGTGGTTCAGAAAATATACAACTGTTATCAATCTTATATAGTGTCAAATTAAATAGGATAGGTTGGGTCGTGAATGTATCTTTCCCGATTCCCCCCCGTTTCTGAGTCCGAGTCCGTTTTTCTGCATAAATTAGACTAATTTATTGGTGTATTTGAAACCCGGCGGGCGTAGAAAAGGATGGTATATGGAAAGCGGACACACAGAGCAACACCCTCCCCGTAAGAGAAGGCATTTATCTGGTGAAAAGAAGTATCT
>CAYLVN010000256.1:0-5433 GCA_964387115.1 uncultured Fibrobacter sp. | reverse complement strand
TATCCCGTGTCAAACCGCCGCTTAAAAATTTTATCCTCCTTTTTTATGGAATCCCCACCTGAGTTTTCTGGAGAGGTTAGTCACAATCTGGAGTACATAAAATTACAATATAAGCAATTCTATCTGTTAATGTTACTTTTTTAAACCGTTTGGACATTTTTTTCCCATTGGTGACTTATATACTATGGGTGATTTATATATAAGGTACTAAGCAAATTCTACCTGTTCCTTCCTGGGATGCACAAGTCTGGTTATTGAGGTTGAACAGGATTGAAGGGAAATAATTCGGGTAACGTATCAGTTGCGGGAGTTTCTTTGTAATTTTTAATTTTTTGTTGAA
Source organism: uncultured Fibrobacter sp. (assembly GCA_964387115.1). GTDB lineage: Bacteria > Fibrobacterota > Chitinivibrionia > Chitinivibrionales > Chitinispirillaceae > JAAYIG01. The sequence continues at coordinate 5,093 of CAYLVN010000256.1, read as the reverse complement.
CGATACGACTAAATTGCTTATATTTAAAAAAAATGGCTCACAGTTTGTTGAAGCGTTTAATTGTAACAGAAAATGAAGGGGGAGGTGCTGTTACGCAAAAATTAATGATTGGAGTGTTGCGTTAACGTTAACGCAAACGAGATAAAATCAGCAATAATTTAATACACTTAAATTATTGAATATAATATGCTATAGTTACCTGATTCTGGTACTATGCACCTTCTCAAGAAAGGACCCTGACATGAAAAGAATACATAAGCATCTGTATTTATTCGTGCTTATTTCTGCAGTTCTAACAAACAGCTTTGGCCAGAGCAATCTTTCTGTTGATGTGAGCGGCGCCAAAACCATTATCAATAAGGAAATCTTCGGCGGATTAATGGAGAGGCTCGGCCGTGGTGTTAAAGGTGGCATTTTTGTCGGAACCGGTTCCAGTGTTCCTAATGTCAATGGCATAAGAAAAGATATCATCGATGGATTGAATGAGTGTGGTTTTGGTGCACTACAGTGGCCAGGCGGCTGTGCTGCGCAAGGATATAACTGGAATCCCCCTAACCCATCCGATGACCTGGGAACAGATCGTTTCATGCAACTTTGCAGCCTCACAAACTGTACACCTATCATTACAGGCAAATCCAACAATACGGCTGCAGCAAGCAATAAGGCCTGGGTCAGATACATAAACGATAACCCCAACCACCCAGACTGGACCCTGAAATATTTCCAGTTGGGAAATGAAGTATGGGGATGTGGTGGTAATTATGGTTGCTGGTCAAATTGCAGCGCACCTTATAAACCCCATTATGATCGAAATTACGATAGTTTGAAGGTTCCTGTAAACAATAAGCCCATAACCACTATTGCTGGTACGGATGGTATCTGGAAATTTCAGCAGTGGCTGAAGGATATGCTGGCAGATAATGTGAACCGGATTGAAAACATCGAGATTCACGATTACATCTATTTCCCAGACAATGTTAATCATCTCAATTTTGATGATAACCAGTATTGGGAAATTGTAAACAGTGCAAACGAGAAACAGATGCGTTCTCGTCTGGACGCGATAATTTCGATTCTTAATCAGTATGATCCTCAAAAACGGATCAAAATATGGGAAGGTGAATGGGGAAACTGGCTTGTCGATGATGGTAGTGACGGTTGGCGCCAGGCTGGGACACTCATGGATGCGCTTTGTGCAGGAGAAACACTTAACCTTTTTGTACGTTATGCCGAGAGGATGATGGGTGCCGGACTTGCACAGGTCGTTAATGTAATTCAATCGGTTATGAATACAGAGACCACCCACGGAGCAATGGTTAAGACACCTACTTTCTATGTATTCAAGATGTACATTCCACATCACACCGATGAAGCGAAAGCGGCACCTTTCACTCTTACCAGTGAAAGAGTAAACAATATTCCAGCAGTTTCCGCAGCGGCTTCTGTTAACAAATCCGGTACTGTCAATGTCAGTCTCACCAATGTCGATTTAAGAGATAGCAGAACAGTGAATGTCACACTCACAAACGCAGAAGGCAACTTTGAGTGTACAAGCGCCAAAGTTGTTACCGGCCCGAGTAAAAACTCCTACAACAAATACAACGCGCAGGAAACTGTGAACATGCAGGACCTCGCCGCTTCAAATTACAGTAAGACAGGCGACAAATCTTTCAGGGTAACTTTACCGCCAATGAGTATTGCGATGCTGAGCTTCACCAGCCCGACTGGTGTTGACTTTAACAATACGGTATCAAATCTGAATAAAAGAAGTGCTTTTAAGGTCGGTGCGGGGTCCAATGGAAGCATAACAGTTTCGTCTTCTGTAAATACCAGGACTCCTGTATCAATAAGTCTTTACCGTCTGAACGGAAAAACTTTGCTACAGAATGTCGACTGCACTTTCGAGTCCGGAAACAGCAGCATTACACTTGGAAAAAACAAGCTTAAAAAAGGTGTCTACATCGTAAAAATCACCGGCAACGACATTAATCTGTCAAAGCAGGTAGCTGTTTCCAGATAAGGTGCCGGGCATCAAAATGTAATTTCTAATCACGGGCACGGTTTAATGTGCCCGGATTATTTTTGTTCAGGGAGGTCTTTTCATTATCGTGCGGAAATTGATGTTGCTGTGTATCATAATGTCATTAGTATTAACGGCAGGGTGTAAAAAAGAGAGATCGGCAGAGATTTCCCCAGTCTCCTCTGGCATGCGCCTCATTCAAAGTGGTACATTCCAGATGGGATCTAACGATACTTTATTTCCTGATGAGCAACCGGTACATCAGGTTTCTGTTTCGTCATTTTACATGGATACCATAGAAGTAACCCAGTCGGATTTCATCTCACTTATGCAGAGAAATCCTTCTAATAATCAAAACGACTTGCGATGTCCTGTTGAACAGGTGACCTGGTTTGATGCGGTGCTATACTGTAATGAACGGAGTAAAAGAGACAAGCTTGATACAGTATACAGCTACTCGCAGGTTGATGGTGCGCAAAACAACACCTGTTTTGGTCTTGTCAACCTGAATATTGATATGAGCAGAAACGGCTACAGGCTGCCTACTGAAGCAGAGTGGGAATATGCATGCAGATCGGATAGTAATGATGATTATTACTGGGGCGGTAGTTATCCGCCACAGACTTCAGAAGATTCTGCAATGCTCAATGAACATTCCGTATGGACAAAGAATGCGCAAGAGACAGCACCTGCGGCATCAAAGAAGCCAAACAGATGGGGAATATACGACATAAGCGGCAACGTGAGAGAGTGGTGTAATGACTGGTACGGGCCTTACCTGCCGGAGGCTATCAAAGATCCCCAGGGAGGTCCTGAGGGAGACAGCCGGGTAGTACGCGGTGGTTCATGGTTTTTTAATGCACAATTCGCACGCAGTGCCTTGCGCAGCAGAAACAACCCTGCAATGCGCGATTTCAATCTTGGGTTCAGATGCATACGAAGGAGCCAGTGAACAACTGGGGTTGATTGATAGAGTTATTTTCTTATAATAGAGTTTGAGGCCAGAGAAAAATTCACATAAATGTATCACATACACACCTGAAAGGGGGCAGCTTCAAATTCTGTAATTAACTATTTTGATTATTCAAACAATTTCTATAAACTTTTTAAAGGAGTAGTGATGAAAAATTGTTGGAGAAAAGCGGCGGGTGTTTTTCTAGTTTTGGTGACTGGATCTGCTATGGGTGCTCTGCCAGCTCCGGAAACGGCCTGGTTGTTTTCAGATAATGGGCAGACACTTTTTCAGTATTTCAGGTATTGCGACACAGCCAGAACAGGTGATTTTAACTGCTTCGCACTTGAATCTGATCAGATTCTCGATACCGGTGCATCTTATGACGGATCAAAATATATCAACCTGAATTATCAGTTCACCTCCGACACATTTCGTATTTACGATGAGTATAACGAATTACAGTATGAAGACTTTCGTCCCGGAGTGGCAGGATTTAAGACAGCCTGGGATTATGGTATGACAGGATACCCGCTCGCCCGTTATAAATATCTTGTGTTTGCACATAAAGGGCCCAATGCAAACCATAAAGTAACTGTTACAACATGGTACAACAACGGTGAATGCGGAGCTCCATCCTTCCAGGAAACAATTGGCACGTTTTATGGTTCTGATGTATGGAAAGTTGATACACTTGTAATCCCGAACGAGATCAGGAACAAACCTGAAGCTGAGCGCAATTCCATGGTCTACTTTGAACTGGCCTTCACCATTACCAATACAAACCCTGCCGATACGACATCCGGCGCCCCCGGGATATTAAAAGTCGATGAGATCAGACTCACAGGATTGGACCTGAAAGACGAAGAAGTTAAAAAAGAAAGCAGTGGTGGCGGATGTGGTGCCGGTACCGGTCTGGCATTCATTCCCCCGATCATTTTCAAAGCCGTTACACGTCGTCGTAAAAAGCAAAATAGATAATCATTTCTGTTGAAAGCTTTTGATCATGGCAACCCTCAGGGGTTGCCTTTTTTTTACCTGTTAAAAAAAGGCCCCGGATAACAAGAACAGCTATCGGGAGCCTTCAAGGAGAGAGAGGAATTTGATTTGTATGTTCAACTGATCGAATTATATATACAATTAAAAACAGGTCCATAAAAGCCGGTTCTGTGTGTGCAAAAGACAGATACCGTTGAAGTAACGTTCAACAGAATCAATCATCAGACACCCTAAGAACAGTAATATGTTTCCTATATTGTGCTTATATTATAAAAACAGACATATTCGATACTTAACAGGAACTTAAGCGAATAACTGAAATCTTTTTGCTCCGCACAGTTCTAGCACTCTGTGGGTAGATGACTGGTCAAAAATTACAGTTTCAATTTACTTGAAAGAGAGACAAATATGGGCATTAATCGCAGAGAATTCCTGAAAAAAACAGGCGCCGGAACCGCCCTGCTTATTGGAGGATCGGGATTGCTTGAGGGCACTGCATTTGCCGCGAGTTACTCCCGATCTCAGGAAAAAAGTGATGTCTCATTTGTCGGATCTTCCCAGTCAGGAACCCGCAGGCAGATGATTCTTGATGTGCTGGAACCATGGCGGTCGACTATTACGGCCGGCATTCAGGGAAAAACTGTTCTGATTAAACCCAATGTTGTTACCGGAAGCAGGCTTGCAGCAACACATGTAGATGCGATTCGCGGTCTTATTGATTTTGTCCGTTCCATTTCCCCCACTATACCGGTTATTGTTGGCGAATGCAGTACTATAGAAGATATAAGCTTCTACTATATGCAAACAGGTTACAACTCCCTTGCAAATGAATACAGTGGCGTCACCCTGATGAATCTTAATAATACATCTGTCATTCCTTCGGTCGATACCCAGATCTGGAATACAGACTTTTCCACCACAACAACAATTCCGTTATCTTCTGCTTTTCTGGATAATAAATATTATGTCATTTCAATCTGCAGGCCCAAGTCCCACAATTGCATGGTTATGACCGGAGTAAACAAGAACATCCTTATGGCCGCACCGCTGACAACAAGTAAAAGTCAAATGCATGGCCAGATCGGCTGGTGGGATGGTACAAAGGATGGTGAGAATAAGTGT
>CAYLVN010000255.1:0-5447 GCA_964387115.1 uncultured Fibrobacter sp. | reverse complement strand
AGCGACATAAAAAACAGCACAAAAGCTGTCATTCGGGCAATAATCATGACTGTCCCCTTTCTTAATGTAAGCTGCACAATAAGATAAAATATTCAAAAGGGAGCGGTTTTGCTGACCGGAGAAAAAAAAGTGTCTACCGATGGGGAACAGGCAAAGAGTAATGGTAAGTTGCATCCGCAAGACTGACCCGCGTTCAGTGCCCCTTAGAACATATCTCCAGCCTGGGCAGCCAACTGGTATTACCTTTCCATGGGCAACTTGAAGGTTCCTGCAGCGGCACCATTCAGTGAAACTCTCACGATATAAAGATTCGATGCCCGTTGTGATAATGCGTTTCCAGGGATTGCGAAGGAAAACATCCCTGTTGACGAATACTTTTCTGAAAGATCAAGAATGCTTCTGCCATCCAGGGTAAATAATGATAGAGATGCAGTTCCCGGGGATGATCGTACCGTAACTGCTATCTGGCCGGCTGAAATCGATGTTGAAACGAATGTTGTATTCAATTTCGAGTCTTTTTCCGGCATTGATCCAGATCTTACACCTGTCAATTGGTACCTGAAGATTATGCGGTTGATCCTGTTCAACAATTGTCTCCACAACAACCTGACCGTCTGATTTTTTGTAACGCCGGCGTGTCCATCCCGACTTGAACACATCGTTTTCCTCTGATGACGGGACAGTATCTGCTCCCAGAACATTTGTCCACTGCTTTACAGCTTCACCAAGGTTATGAAAACTCAGCACTTCATCATTGGTTCCATGCCACATCTGAATCTTCGGACGTTTTCCTGTATATCCGGGGAATGCATTACGAACAAGATCCCCCCACTCTTCAGCACTCTTTGTGATCCTTCCTTTCGCACAATCATCATTCCAGCTGTCTGGCCCCGAAAAGCATCCAAAAGGCACTCCTGCGAATGCAGCTCCAGCGGCAAAAAGATCCGGATACGCTCCAAGAAGCACATTTGTCATCATTGCGCCCGATGAAACTCCTGTAACGTACACTCGAGTAGAATCTGCATTGTAGTTTTTGATAAGATACCTGATCATCGAAGCAATTCCCAGTGGATCACCGCCACCATCATGCGTAAGCGCCTCCGTAGAAGCTACATCCCAGCAACCATCACTGCTTGCCGCATTGGGGAAAATCACATAATAACCAGACTTATCGGCATATGAACAGTACCAGTATGAAGCATTATAGCAGGCATCTGCATTCCCGTGACACCAGTGACAAACAACAAGGATCGGTGGTTTTTCAGCAACCTTGTCCGGAGTATAGAGAAACATCTGGGTATTGCCTGGGTTTTCTCCGAAGTTTGTGACCTCTTTGTAGGTTCCCGCCTGAAGAACCTGTATCGACTGAAGTAACAAGAGTGTCAAGAAAGCCAGCAAATTTGTCTGGTTGAATTGTCTGTTCATGTTTATGATCTCCTGCACTTAGTTCTGCGTTCGGCGTTCGGCGTTCGGCGTTCAACGTTCAGCGTTCAACGTTCAGCGTTCGCCAAGAATGAATCCTCTATACCATGGTCCTCTGAACCTCTGAACCTCTGAACCACTGAACCTCTGAATCTCTGAACCTATCGATTTGTGCTTTGAAGTGTTTCTGCAAGAACTGATGGATCCTCTACACTCACCAGCAATTCCCTTAAACGCACCGGGAATCCCAAAACGCGGGCACGCTGAACCGGATCCAGTTTGATACTCAGGATTCCCTTTCCGGAACCGTTTACAAGCCAGCGGCCCCAGAACCCGTGCACACCACGACTGAGAGGTTTTTTATTTATAGCAGAAACATATTTGACAGCAGAACGGGAAAAACCAGACCTGAACGCCCAGCCCATCCGGACTTCTATCCGGTCTTCTGAAAGCTTGACATAAGCGCCAGAAGGAGGGAGTCCGACGGCAAAAGAGAGTATGCGGTACCAGAATTCAAAGCTGATAGGGAAAAGTACTGGTTTGCCGTTATTGTCTGTTTTAGTCAATGTTACCAACCTCCATCAATAAATATTCAATACCCCTCATAATTTTCATTATCGGCATGCCTGCCCGGGTCGTCCTCAGGATTAAGGAACAGGCTGAAAATCGCCGGCATCTTTTTTCCGAAACAATTTTCAGCCTGTAAAAATATCGGTATCAGGTGTGATATTCAGCGTTAATCTTCACATAATCATAGCTGAAATCGCAGGTGTGGGCGATAGCAGAGGCTTTACCCTTACCCAGATCAATATCGATCTCTACGACTTTCTTTTTTAGAAGAGTGTGCAGCTTCTTTTCATTGAAGGGCACAGGCTGCAGATTTTTAAAAACCGGTACTCCGCAGAGAAGTATTGTCATCTTCTCTTTTGAAAAGGCAGCACCGGAGTACCCTACGGCGCAGGAGATCCGCCCCCAGTTGGGATCATTTCCAAAGAGAGCACATTTGGTGAGATTTGAAGTGGCAACAGCCTTGGCGGCCTTCTTTGCATCTTTCTCCGTTACTGCCCCGCTGACCCTTATCTCCACTCTCTTTGTGGCACCCTCTCCATCTGCCGCGATCTTTTTACAGAGATCGTTGCACACGGTAAAGAGCGCGTTCTGGAATATGTCAAGGGCTGCGGCACTTTCGATTTTTACACCCGAAGCTCCGTTTGCCAGCACAAGCACCATATCGTTGGTAGAAGTGTCTCCGTCAACAGTAAGATTATTAAAGGTCATGTCAACGACACGTTTTACAATCTTATTGAGCCTGGCAGGGCTGATCGCCGCATCTGTCGTTATGAAGGCAAGCATCGTGGCCATGTTGGGATGAATCATTCCGGAACCCTTGCAGCATCCGCCGATCACAAACTGCTTTCCACCAATCGCAGCCTCGACAGCGCTCTCTTTTTTAGCCAGATCGGTTGTCATTATAGCCGTTGAAAACTCTTTCCCATTCTTCACTGAAAGAGAACCGGAAAGAGAAGGAATAGCTGCCTTCATATTTTCCAGGGGCAGGAATTTTCCGATCACCCCTGTTGAAGCAACCAGAACGGCTTCTTTCTTCACTCCTAAGGCCTCTGCCGCTATGGTGGCCATTTTTTCCGTATCTTCTTTTCCCCTCTTGCCGGTACATGCATTCGCGCAACCGCTGTTACAGAAAATCGCCCTTATTCCTGATGATGGGAGAAGATCACTGCACCAATCAACGCTTGAGGCACGAATTGCATTTGTGGTGAAAGCGCCGGCTGCTGAACATGGCTTTTCACTGAAAAGCAGTGCAAGATCCTTTTTTCCGGTAACCTTTATCCCTGCCTTGACACCTCCGGCTTTGAAACCGGCTGCTTTTGTCACTCCGCCACTTATCACTCTGAATGATGCCGGCGTTTTCTCCTGTTTCATCTATGGATCCTTTTTTGAAAAGAGGAAATCTGGGTTTTATAAAATAATTCCTTTAACCGACCAGTAAACAGTATTTACAGATTTTACCATACAGGAAAAATTTTTAGGAGTTTATCAAGTCCCGGAGTCAACTATAGGTACCGATCTTTCGTTTCAGCCCCTTTCTATCATTTTTAATTTCCCACCCCATATTTCTTTGACTTGATATCCTGCGAAAACATATTATAATTAAATCATGCGATTTTCTCGAAATATATTTCTGCCAATAGTGCTCATTTCTCTGGGAACAGCCACGGCTCAGGAATTTACATCTGCGCCGGATGCTCAAACGGAAATCAACACGCCACAGGATGCAACCTACACGGTAAAACCCGGTGACACACTGTGGGATCTGGCTTTCCGGTTCCTTGCGGACCCTTTTAAGTGGCCGCTGATCTGGAATCACAACCCCTATATTAAAAATCCTGACCTTATCTATCCCGGTGATCCAATCAGAATCCCCGGGATAGATGAGAGATACTCCGGCAATTCAGGTGAAATTTCCGGAGATGCTGTTCCGGCGATGATTTCCCAGACCAGAGGTGCCCTTCAGGAATCATCTGCAATAAAGACAAGTTTTTCTGAAAATTCCGACTCTGTAACCGATTCACTGATCATATCAGCTATCCGCAAGAGACATCAATTGAGTGCCGCTTTCTTTTCTTCCATACCTTTCCTGTGGAGTGAAAAAGATGCTTCAGGATTTCTCTCCTCTGGTGCTGCAACTGTTAATAAACCCAAAGACCGGGAATCCTATCAGAGATTTGACCACATCTCCATAACACCACAAAAAGAAGCTGAGTACAAAGAAGGAGATACTGTCGATATTTTCCAGCAGATCCGGTCTGTACGCTTTAAAAATTCAGTATCAAACCTCATAAAAAGGAGCGGAAGAGCCCGGGTGATTCTGGTTACACCTGGAAAAATCACCGCAGAACTCTTTGAGATGTCCGATGCGATTAATGGCAGAGAAAGAGTTGCCCTGTCAAGGCCATCCTTTCCCCAGGATATTGATACCCTGATTGAGCCGGAAGTGGTGATCGGGGCAGAAGTTTTCACCAGAGTTGAGGTATCCGATCAGGTATATCCATTTCAGACACTGATTCTTGACCGCGGTGAATCTGATGGAGTAAATCTGGGAGATGTATTCGCAGTCTATCATCGGGAAAAACCTGCAGATGTCCCGTCTCTAGCGGGGACAGGCTATGTTGCTCATGTAAACAAGACATCCTGCTCAATGGTGATTGTAAATATGACCAGCAATAAGTTAAATCCCGGTGACAAGGCGGCTCTGATCAAAAGAACACGCTTCAGCGGAGATCTTGATGGGTAAAAGGCTCCTTTTTCCTGGTGATATACCTATGATCAGCAGGAGTAACAGGAGTGTCCTCCAGAGCTTCATTTCTATTTTTACAAACATATCAATTCTGGCCGGATTTGTTTTCACTCTGAGAAATCATTCTGATTTTTCCAGAAAGTTTTTGATCCCCTGTACAGCTAAATGATCATCTCTGCAGAATTTTCTGAAAAACCTGTGTGATGCCAGTGAAATTGTATTGATCTTGAAACAAATGTTTACATCTTTTTGAACTTTTTTATAAAAAAAATAGTGCAAGGTTTACTGTAACATTTAGATTTGTAGTGTTTGTTGAACCACACATCAGAGATAAAAAAGGAGATGTGTCGTGGCTAAACGTAATCTGTTTTCAGGCTTCATTGCAGCAGTTTTACTTGTGACAGCTCATTTCTCTTTTTCAGAGGCAGCAGATTCTTCACCAATAAAACACCGGTTTCTTGTTCATGATGAAGGCAATGCCTGGAAATACAGTAACGGCGGCAAAACCTACTGGGGACTTCAGCTTGTAGGAAACAACCGTGTTCTGCTCGGCACATCAAATGAAGTTGATATCCTGACTGGTAAAGAAGTGAAACCAAGGGTGAATACCGGCGGAAACCCTTCAGCTATTCGTCTCGAAAACGGAAACACCATCCGTTGCTTCGAATCTGGAAGCCGTGTCATTGAAGAGGTCGATTCAGCAGGTAAA
>CAYLVN010000254.1:0-5449 GCA_964387115.1 uncultured Fibrobacter sp. | reverse complement strand
CGCACGAAAGAGGCGAATCCGATGTGATTCGTCGATTGAGTGCAACGAAGCGCAGCAGAATTCGCAGCCGGCCGCAGCGGAAAATGAATTTTTAGAGGTGCCCTTATGTTTCATCCAGCAGTAATTTTCAGGATTATTGAACTTTTTACGGCTATACCTTAAAAGGATGTTGTTATCTTACAGGAAAAAGAGAACCAATTTGATGTGATTGTAATTGGTTCGGGAATAAGCGCACTGACTCTGGCAGTGATCTTGTCCAGGTTTAACAAAAAGAAGGTCCTCATCCTTGAACAACACTCAAGTATAGGAGGATATTCTCACTCTTTTTCACGTAAAGGGTACACCTGGAGTGCAGGGTTTCACTATATAGGAAACATCTTCAACGGAAAGCTTGCCGGGGTTGTCTTGTCTTTTATTACCGAAGGAAAACTGCATTGGTGCAAAACACCTGAGCCCTTTGAATCTTTCCAGTTTCCTGATTTCACTTTCAGTGTGTATGGTGAAGAGAAAAAATTCAAAAACGATCTGATTGAAGCTTTTCCTGAAGAGGAAAAGGCGATACGATCCTATTTCAGAGATATCAAAAAGGTCACATTCTGGTTTGTACTCTACTATTTATCCCGTTTTTTGCCGTTTTTTATAAGCAAACCCCTCGAACTGATTGGCTCTGTATTTGAAAAACTCGCTTTAATGAGTACTGGGGAGTACCTTCAACGTAAATTTAAAAGCGAGAAATTGAGGGCAATCACAATATCACAATGGGGGAATTACGGACTTCCTCCTTCACAGAGCGCGTTCATGATTCACGGGTTGATTGCCAACCATTTCATGAACGGAGGATATTATCCTGAAGGCGGAACAGATACGATTCTGGAGTCCATTATGCCGTCAATCATTAAAAACGGCGGGACTATTCTGCACAACACCAGTGTAACGAATGTAATTATCGAAAATGGCCGTGCAATTGGTGTTGCAACAAGAACTCAGAAAAGCAAAAAGATTTCTCAAAAAAACTATTACTCGCCGGTAATTGTATCCAGTGCCGGGGCATACAACACCTTTACCAAATTGGTGCCGGATCATCTCAACCTGCCCTTTAAGGATAAATGTGAAGAACTCAGCAGGCCTTCTGTATGTGTTGCTTTGTATCTCGGACTTAAAGGTGATATAAATTCACTGGGATTTTCAGGAGCCAATTGCTGGATATTTGATACTTTTAACCACGAAGACAGCTTTCTTAATACCGGACTTTTAAACGGTAAACCAACATCCTGTTTTCTGTCATTCACACCGCCAGATAAGATTACAGGAAAAGTCAACACCGCTACAATCATAGCTCTCACCAACTATGATTCGTTTAAGGAGTGGAGCCACCAGATCAGTGGTAAACGTGATAAAGATTATTATGAACTCAAAGAAAAAATCGCTGCCGGACTTATCGAATTTGTCTCAGCCCGATATCCCGGTTTTTCCTCTATGATTGACTACTATGAACTGGGTACACCTCTTTCGGCAGAAAAGTATACTGCAAGTCATGAAGGTGCAATGTATGGACTACCGGCAACCCCGGAGCGTTATCGCCAGAAATGGCTTTCTGTGAAGACGCCGATAGATGGATTGTACCTGACTGGAGCAGATATCAGTTCACTGGGAATTGTATCTTCGATGATGTCGGGGTTTGCAACAGCATCCTATTTAAATGGCCCTGCAGGTTTTTTAAAACTGGTGAGACATATACGCAAAAGTGTTAAGCGCCAATCTTGAGTGCAAAGTCGCACTAGATATCAAACAGATTTACACCGGTGTGCCCACAATTTTTCTCCTGCCGTGTCTTAATCACAAACTCACCTCAGGGGTGAAGGAGTGACTTACTCGTTAAATGCACCCGTGGGGAGTCCCTGAGTCATCTCTGGGGTGAAAGAGTGACTTAACTTGTTAAATGACCCGTGGGTGAGTCCCTGAGTCATCTCAGGGGTGAAAGGGTGATTTAACTGGTTAAATGGATCTGTGTGGAATCACTAATTCATCTCTGGGGTGAAGGAGTGACTTACTCGTTAATGCACCCGTGGGGAGTCCCTGAGTCATCTCTGGGGTGAGATAATGATTTAACCTGAAGCAGTTTCCGGCAGGATTTTTTTCTCATAGACCGACGGCATGTCTATACCTTATATTCATACTAAATCTGTATGCCGTTACCCTGATCTATTTTTGATACAAAATTGAGCATCAGAATTTTTAGCGTGATGGAAAGGCACCTTTTAAAGAGAGGCTGATTTAATAGAATGCTATATCCATTGAAATTCAGGCCTTTATATAAGGAGAAAATCTGGGGCGGTCAGTCTTTTAAGCAGATTTTCGATAAGGACATCCCATTTAGCCACACAGGTGAAGTCTGGAATGTTGCCTGCCACAATCGTGGAATGAGCATCGTCTCCGAAGGCAGGCTCAAGGACAAGAGCCTTCAGTATATATTTGAAAATTTCAGGCAGGAACTCATAGGCGCCTCAGGCATAGACTTCGATAAATTCCCCCTTCTTATCAAACTGATCGATGCAAAAGAGAGGCTCTCTCTTCAGGTGCATCCCCAGAATGAATATGCCAGAATAAATGAAAAGGAGGAGCGGGGAAAATCTGAGATGTGGTATGTGCTGAAAGCTAAAGAGGGCGCAAAGCTTGTAGTCGGATTAAAGGATAATATCACAAAAGAACAGTTTGAGAATGCCATAAAAAGCGGCGACGTTGAATCCTGCATCAATGTAATCACCGTTAAAGAAGGTGATATCATCAATATTCCTGCCGGTCTTATCCATTCCATTGGTGAGGATATCGTAATAATCGAGGTACAGCAGAATTCCGATCTGGTCTACAGGGTTTTTGACTGGAACCGCCTGGACCTTGATGAGCGCCCCAGGGTGCTTCACATCAAAAAGGCCTTAGACGTCATAGATTTTAAGGGCCAGCTGAAAAAAGAGATAATCAAAGGCCTCAGCATAACTAACGATCACAACTCAATCACCTATTACGTCGCCAATCCCTATTTTGCAGTTCAAAAAATCTCTCTTGATTCTCCTCTGCATGAAGATACCTGCGGCGAGAAGATGATAATCTACACCGGGATATCAGGAACTTTTTCGATCCTGTGGGATGATACCAGCACAAAAGTCAAAAGCGGTGAATCGGTACTTGTACCGGCATCTCTTGGAAAGTTTCGCATCGAGGGCCGGGGAGAGCTGATTAAAAGCTTTATACCCGATATAGTTAAGGATTTTGTGCAGCCGCTGAAAGATGCCGGATATTCTGAAGAGGAAATCTTCAATAATACGTCAGTTTCATTTGAATGAAGCCTGCAAATAACATTGATCATCATTGAGATCAGCAGTACCTTTGGCCCGCAGCATTTGTCTTAACTCCTGCAATTGTACTTTTGTCAAACTATCATGGTAATGGTTTGTTCTTTGGATGGCGATTAAATAATTAGCAACGGGGCATTCCCTCCCCAGCATAAGTAAGTGGTGGCTTTCCTTCTCCTTGCCAAGTATAATTCTTCTACAACACAATTTGCCAAACTAGAGATCCTGTAAAGTGTAGTTTGTTAAGATATCAACTAACTACTCTTATGGGTATATTACGTGACAATTTTGCAAATGTACTTAAGCTGCTGAATTCAGCGGACAAAACAATCGAAAGTTTTCTCTCGATTATCACAAAATTGACAGGGACCATCGATAAGCCAAAGACAATATAGAATGAATATGTCGTCGAGAAAAAGACCAATAACATTTCAGTCCCGTGAAAAACGCCTGTGGTTTTGAAACTGCTTCTATGAATAAAAATATTTTGGAAGAGGGGACACCCTCTTACAAAATATCGTTATTCTTTTTCAATACTTATATCGGAGACACCCTCTTCCAATAAATCCTGAATCTTTTGAAAAAATCATATTGGTAACATCCTCTCATCCCATAATCACCTGAACATTTCCAACATCCGGTATCAGCTCTTCTATTTCATCAGCATTTTCAATTGTGCCTGAAACCAGTATTTCACCGCTTTCTCTGTTAACTATTTTGTATTCCATTTTTGTAAAGTTTTCCAGATTTAATTCTAATGTAAAGCTGAACGGAACCCATGGATAGCGATACTGTAAACCACCAGTAAAGATATGGGGATCGGCCCCTTTTTCCCGCAGTTTTTCATCACCACTGGTAAAATCCCATCCCGGGATCAGAATTTCCAGAGTGGATTCCAGGATATCGGGGTTGGGACCGATTTTTTCTCTGTTTATTTCGTAAAGGTATTTCCAGTTAACCAGGCCATAAGATGAAGAGATTGAACCCAAAGTTTCACCTTTCTTTACAATATGCACTTTTTGAACAGCTCTCTTCTGCTCTTGATTTCCAAGGTAATTAAGAATAGCCGTGTAAAGCTCCATATCAAAAACGCCTCTGTTTTCCTGACTGACCTCTGATAATAAAGCTTTGCGCATATTGGCCACATTTATCGGGTGTTCTTTTTTCCCCCCGAAGTTGTCAGGATGATTATCGATTTCCCTCAGCTTACTGTCATCTGCACCATAGAGAATCATAAAGCGGGTGGGCATGATATCAGGATCATTTTTGAAATCGCTGTTTATACCTTCCACATATGCTTTTGTCAGATCACATAATTTGCAGTAATCAAGTACTCCCGCAAAAAAACGAGCCTCCTGATAACCCTTCTCTTTTTCGATCTCCTTTAAGATATCCACAAAATCCTGAACTGTTAATTTTCCTTTTTCCTCATTCTTCGCTTCTTTTTCGCGCTCATTTGGAGTTTCCGATTCAGATTTCTTATTCCGCATACTGGAAACGCTATTTTCTATCTGAATTGATCGGGCACTGCCCCCCCTGATATCGGATATCGTTTTTGCCTGTAAAGCGCTTCGGTTCTCAGCTTCGCTTTTCTTAACCGCTTTCCCTGCGCTCACGCTCGCGGGGCTCGATCCAATGAGCACATTGGGACTTCCAAGCATTACAGTCGCCGGTGGACCCGAGTTCAGCGCCATATCCCCCATCAGTGCAGCCGGACTTCCACCGATAATTACATTTACACTTCCAGGCCCGACCAGCGGTCCTCCGACCAGTGGAACCGGCGGTGTCCCGGGAATCACCATCGGAGTAGTATGCATATCGCCCATACGCGCCGCCGGGATCCCGTTTATAAGGACATTGGGCGCCCCGGGACCGGTGATTAAACCCGTGTCGCTTGTCAGGTCGCCAATTCGAGCAGCCGGTTTCCCCATATTTTTTCCTTTTCTGGTATCGAAGTCATTTTCAGCTGGAAATAGATTTTCGTGAATTGATAAGACTTACAGGAATGCGGAATTGGAATAATTATAGTTGTATATCCTTAATTGTAAGATGCAGCTATTCTAATAGGCTATAATTCTTGTTTAGGTCGCCCCTTCAAG
>CAYLVN010000253.1:3949-5451 GCA_964387115.1 uncultured Fibrobacter sp. | reverse complement strand
GTCTCTTCAGCGTCAGGCTTTTCTATCAGGAGTGCATAGACGCGCAGTTCGGAAGATTCTGTGTCCCTGAAGAGCGGCCTTTCTCCGACAATATCCCCATACCTCAGCGCAAAGTGACACTTCCAGGTACCGGGCTTTTTATCGATGACTACAACAAGATAAGCGTGACCGCTGAAATTATAGATTCCTACCAAAATCTCATTCCCCGCCTGTGCAGGTCTGGAGATGACGGGCAATGGGGATCGACTGTAGAGAATGACGTTTACGCAGTCCAGTCAATTGCCAGAAGAATCCACTATGGGGCTTTGTACGTTGCCGAAACCAAGTACCGAAGTGAACCGCATCTTTATCGGGATCTGATTAAAAATGGCGATATTGATGCCATCATGAAAAAAATCACGCGTAAAGAAGTAGAGGAACACATTACCCGGAGAGTGCGGGAAAAGACAACCTCAATTCAAGCTGCTGTCAACCCTCTCATCCGCTATATAATCGATCCGGATGTTGTTGTAGATTATTACCGTAATACGGTCATACCCCTCACAAAAAAAGGGGAAATTCTCTATCTGATCAACAGACAGGACTCCTGATATGGCCTTTACACCTGAACGCATCACCATCTACAGCGTAGGCCTTCTGGGAGGCTCTTTAGGACTGGCTCTTAAAAATTCCGGGTTCAAAGGCAAAATTACAGGACTCTCCTCACCTGCCAATCTTGAAATCGCTGGAAAACTGGGGTGTATCGACGAGGGTTTCTCATACGACTCTCTTGAGCATGTTATAAAAGATACCGATATTCTTTTCTTATGCTCCCCTATCGGTGCCATTATTGAGACCATCAATCAACTCAGCACCATGAGTCTTCCCGAGGGGCTCCTTGTTACTGATGTAGGGAGCACAAAGCAGCGAATAGTCGAAGCTGCAAGGGCACTGCCGCCGCATGTTCATTTCACGGGTGGTCATCCTATGGCCGGATCGGAAAAAAGCGGTCCATCGACCTCTGATCCATATCTTTTTCAGAATGCAATTTATGTGCTTACCCCCCAATCAGGCAACCCTGAAGAGAAGGAAAGGAACTTAGCGGAGCTTCTCGAACATTATCTTGGCTGCAGAACTCTTTTTCTCTCTCCTGAAACCCACGATAAGATAGTGGCAACAGTCAGCCATGTACCTCATCTTCTTGCAGTGGCCCTGGTCTGTCTTGCGGAAAAAATGGAGATACAGGTTCCCGGGACCTTGACGCTTGCAGCGGGAAGTTTCCACGATATGACCCGCATAGCCTCATCATCCTACCCTATGTGGCATGACATACTTTCCACAAACAGATCCGCTATAGAGCCGCTCCTTGACTCCCTGATTTCGATTCTCTCTGATATAAAATCAGGCCTGTGCAGAGACTCTCTGAAAGAATACTTCGAACGTTCCGGAGAGGTAAGAAGCATGATTACCCCTTCCAGTAAAGGCTTCCTCAGGAGGCTCAGCGAAGTGCTTGTACACGCAAA
>CAYLVN010000253.1:0-3939 GCA_964387115.1 uncultured Fibrobacter sp. | reverse complement strand
ATTCCTATTGCAACGTCGGCTTTTTGAAGATACTATTAACATTAAAGATATAGAAGTACTGAAGGTGCGTGAGGGTGAAGGCGGAACTATCCGCCTTGCCTTCGAGAATTCTGATACGGCCCGGGATGCCATCGAGCTTCTCAGACGCAATGGATTCTCAGCACGGGAAAGGACTTGATCGTGCTCAGTTTAAAACAGGCAAAATCTCTTCACGGCAAACTTGACCTTCCCCCCAGCCCGGACCTGTTCCTGCTTGCGGTACTGACATCGCTTGCTTCCGGAAGAAAAACCGTAATCTCTCCTGTTAATGACACCCCTCTGATACGGCTCTGGACTGAGTCTCTCAAAGGAATGGCTGAATTTACATTGAATGACGGGAGCTGCACCGTTTCGCCTCTTGCAGTCGAACACTCCTCGAGTTTTGTCCTTATACCTTACGATACGCTTCCTTACCGTGATCTTTGTGCCTTTATCCTTCTTGGGATGGGAAAAACTGTTGCACTCCGTTCTGCCTCCCGCAAAAGGCTTGAGACCTGGCAGGCAAAGGCCAGGAAGTTCGGTTTTGTACTCGATATAGCTCAGTTTGATCAGGATGAGGGTCTGTCAATGAGCAGCGCTCCTGATACCCTGAGCGGATCTGCACTAATTGAGGAAGATGATATTTCTCCTATTATCGGTCTCTATCTTGGAATGCGCCGAAGTTGTTCTTTTCAGATCGATTTTCCCTTCTCCAATCCGCTCAGACCAGTTGCCCAGGCTTTTGGATTTGAATTGAATGTAAAGAGCATGATTCAGAAGGAAACAGATCCCATTGCCAGACGCATACAAATGATGCAGAAGAAAAAACGTGACTCGTCAGGCCAGCAATTTACTGTTACAGCCGATTTCTCCAAATGTATCGCCGGAGATGATTCTATCACAATAACTCTTCCGGGCGATGAAGTCCTGAGTTCGATAATGGCCGCGGCCAAGTGTCTGTTTTTAAAAGGTTCTTTTGTGGTTAACAACATGCCTCTTGAGACCTGGGCCACCCCAGTACTTGCTTTTATCCGAAAAATGGGGGCTAAAATATCTGTTCAGGAGACTTCCAGAACCTCTTTTGGTTCTGCGGGAATGCTTACTGTCCAGAAATGTGATCTGGTTGGACGTAAAGTGGAATGCAAACCATCATCCATATTCTATGGTCACCTTCCCTCAATGGCCGTGCTGGCAGCCTTTGCAGAAGGGCAATCTGTATTCAGGAACCTTGAAGACCTCCGCAATGACCAGCCGGATGGAATCGATACTCTGGAATCCTGTATCCGTACTCTGGGTGCCAGACTGGGTGAGATGCCCGACGGGATTGTAATGGAAGGCAGACGCGAATTTGATGGCTTCGATCTTACAGAGAGCCTGCCTCCTCATATTTCAGGAAGCTTCGCTCTTGCCGGCTTAAAATGCATCGGAGCAACATCTATCAATGATGATTTGCTGAAACAGCGCTGGCCTGCATTTGAAAGTATATTATCTGAGTGTTTTGAATTCAGAAGCTGATATGAAAAAAATCGAATCATTCGGCATTGTAGCATTCAAAGATTCACAGCAGGTCAAGAACGTGCTCGCGCGAATCCTTCAATGGTCGCAGGAGCACAACGTCCCAGTTTTTTTCCATCCGGTTGTTTCAGGCAAGCTGGAACATGATGCTCCGGTTTCAGATACGGAAGAGGAATTCCTCAAAAACAGCGAAGCTGTAGTCTCCGTTGGAGGCGACGGAACATTTCTTTCTGTTGCTCACATGTGCCGTTTCACGGAAAAGCCAATAATTGGTCTCAATGCCGGCGGCCTCGGGTTTCTTACTGATATAAGCCCCGCAGAACTCGATAATACTTTATTAAAAATACACAAGGGTGAGTACAACACGATAAGCAGGATGGTGCTTAATGCTGCGGTCATGCGTGAGGGAGAGCAGATCGAAGAGTTCCATGCACTCAATGATATTTTCATCAACAGAATAAACACGCCCAAGATCACTTCCATATCTGCATGGCATGATAAGGATTTTATAACCGAATTCTATGCAGACGGTATAATAGTCGCAACACCCAACGGCTCCACAGCTTATTCGCTCTCTGCCGGAGGACCCATCGTTGAGCCATCTGTAAAGGCCTTCCTGCTTACTCCTATCTGCCCTCACTCTTTAACCGAACGCCCGATAATTTTATCGTCAGATAAGAGTATCCGTCTCGTGGTAAACGAGAAAAACCCGGACCTTCTGCTCAGTTCCGACGGACTGGAATCTATGCGGCTTCAATACAATGATCAGATCATTATCAGCCAGGGCGGAGTCAGCACAAACCTGATACAACTTACAGAACTTTCCTATTTTGCCTTGCTCAGACGAAAACTTGACTGGGGACGAGGTTACAAAAACAGGAACACCTGCAATGATTCGTGAACTGCATATAAAAAACCTGGCGCTTATTGAAGAACTTTCACTTGAGTTTGAAAAGGGGTTTTCAGTATTTACAGGCGAAACAGGAGCCGGTAAATCAATCCTTGTGGGTGCCATTGGACTGCTTCTGGGAGAACGCGCGTCTGCAGAGATGATCAGGAGCGGGTTTCCTGAGGCAGAGGTGAGCGGTATCTTTGAACTTAATGAGATCAGCAAACCTCTTTCTACACTGCTTGAAGAGCTGACTATTGAACCGGAAGACAACCAGCTTGTTGTCAGGCGTAAAATCAGCCGGAACGGCCCCAACCGGATTTATGTCAATCAAACTCCCCTTCCGTTAAGTTCGCTGAAAAAGCTTGGTGAACTCGTAATCGATTTCCACGGTCAGCATGAACACCAATCTCTCCTTAATGAGAGTAATCACCTGTTTATAGTAGATAATCTTCCCGGAGTACCCGGGATACTCAGCAAATACACTGAACTCTACCACACCTATTCAGAGGCATTATCCGCTCTGCAGGAACATAGTAAAAAAGCAGAAACGCTCGCAGAAAAGAAAGAAATGCTTGAGTTCCAGAACAATGAACTGAAAAACCTCGATTTGCGGTCAGGTGAGGAAAATGAGCTTGAGGCTGAACTTTCCCTGCTCAGCTCATCCACCCAGAGATCATCCTGCGCCTCTGATATTCTGGCTCTTCTGGACAGTTCAGGAGAATCGATTCAGAAAAAGGTTTTAACTGTAAAGAAAAAGCTTGAAACTCTTTCCAAATACGACCCGTCCATTGCGCAATGGATCAGCGATATTGAAAATACGCTCACTACATTTACTGAACTGGAAACATTCTGCAGTTCCTACCTGCAGCAGACAGAGGGTGCTGCAGACCCTGCCAGAATAGATCAGATCAACTCCCGTCTTGCAAAGATACAGCGGATGAAGAAAAAATTCTCATGTTCGCTTGATGATCTCATAAAACGTCAGAAATCAATCGAACAGGACCTTCTTTCTCTGGAAAACATCGATTCGGATAGAATAGAACTTGAGAAAAAGGTATCTGAGACACTCCGCAAGTGTACCTTGTGCGGAGAGAAGCTCAGTTCATCAAGAAAAATCGCGGCAGCCGAATTTGATAAAAAGATTACATCTCTCATGGAGAAGCTCGGATTCAAGGGTGGGCTCTGGAAAACCTCGTTTGAAAGGCTGGGAACCCCCTCGCTTCAGGGACTTGATTCAGTGCGTTTCCTGGTCCGTACCAACCCGGGAGAAACCATGCTTCCGCTGTCTCAGACTGCTTCGGGCGGAGAAATCTCAAGGCTGATGTTAGCGATAAAAACGGTCCTTGCAGAGCAGGACCATATACCTGTGCTTATTTTTGATGAAATAGATACCGGTATAGGAGGAGTCCTTGCGGGTGAAGTCGGAAGTACTCTTTACTCTCTCAGTAAATCTCACCAGGTTCTCTGTATCTCACATCTTCACCAGATCGCTTCCCTTGCTGATTATCATTTCA
>CAYLVN010000252.1:0-5460 GCA_964387115.1 uncultured Fibrobacter sp. | reverse complement strand
TACTCCCGCAAGGTCATATCTTGGCGAGTCAGTTGGAGCATGACCCATCGGGAAGCGCAGGAATTGTTGCAGGACGGCTTGGATAAAGAAGGTATTACCGACGTTGATGTGAAATTGCCTGACTTGATAAATGACAGGGGAACTCAGATGAAAGCCAAGCCTTTCATGAAATTTCTTAAAGAGCTTGGAGTGTGTCAGAAGTTTTCCCGGCCCCGTACACCCAATGATAATCCGTTTATTGAATCGTTTTTCGCAACGACAAAGCAAGCTTCTACATACCCGGACACCTTTAGAGATGATCTCGATGCTATGGTCTATTTCATCGCATATTTTGATTTTTACAACAACGTTCGTTTACATGGTAAAATCGGCTATGTAACACCTGCACAGCGGCATTGTGGTGATGACAAGGCTATTTTGGCTACACGAAGAGAACGTCTTGTAAATGCTCGTAATTTAAGGCTGAGGGTAAACCGTTGTTTTAATGAGGCTAATCTAAATGTGGATATAACAAAAGGAGAAAATATATCAATTGACATTAGTAGTGTAGTGAGCTTAATTTAAATGAAAAGCGGACTTTAACTCAAAAACGCACCGCTGTCTATTTTGAACTGTTATTGCAAACGGGGTTATAATGGCAAAAGAAGGGGAAATCGCGTACTTGAAAAATATTGGTGAAGATGGACAGGTGCATGCACTTGGAAAACCATTTTCTGATCCGTATTGCGGGTATTATTTGACAGATATAGGGCAGTTAATCTCTCTTCTTCCTCCTCCTCCAGGCTAGCTTCTGGATCTTGGTGCCGGGCCAGGATGGACCAGCATTTTTTTCGCAAAGAGAGGCTATGATGTTACTGCCCAAGATATTTCCGAAGACATGGTTCAACTTGCAAAAAAGAACAAATTACTTTACAATGTAGATAATTTAGACTTCACAATATCAGACTATGAGCAATTGGAATTTCGTGATGAATTCGATTATGCAGTGTTCTTTGATTCGCTGCATCATTCGGTAAATCCTCAGGAAGCCATCAATGTAGTTTATAAGATCCTTAAGCCTGGAGGGATTTGCCTGACCGTTGAACCGGGTAAGGGACATTCAAAACTTGATAGTACATTATCTGCTGTAAAAAAATGGAACGTTACTGAGAAAGACATGCCTCCTTCTTTAATAATCAAATTGGCGAAGAATGCCGGGTTCAGAAAAACTAAAGTGTTTTTGCGCCAAAATAATCATCCATTAGAAATCCTGCCATTTCTTTCTTTAAAAACGTTTATAAGTATCGGAAAATTAGTTTTAAGGTTCCTTCCGATAATTGGAACATCAAGAACCAATATTACGATGATGGTCAAATAACCTCTGTGTATTGCATTGAAAAGAATTTAGCGTGAGGATTAGTTCAAAATCTCAGTTGAGGGCGAAAGTAACTCCAGTGTCTCTATAGCGGCTTTATTCCAGCTGAATTTATTCCCTGCCGCCAGACAATTTTCCTCTGGTATTTTCATTCCCTGTTCAGTGAATGAGAGTATTGCATTCCCGATTTCTTTTATATTGAATGGATCAACAAATACTCCCGCATTTCCCACCACCTCAGGAAGCGCAGTGTTGTTTGATGCCAGAACTGGTGTGCCGCAACAGATCGACTCCAGTGCTGCAATCCCAAAGCCCTCATAAAGACTTGGGAATGCGAAAAACGTGGCGCCGCTATAAAGTGCCTGGAGATGATCATCAGAGACATAACCTGTAAATATTACCCTCTTCTCCAGACCAAGCTCTTTTACTTTCCGGTAAGTGGCTTCATACCACCATCCTTCTCCACCCGCGATAACAAGATACTGGTCATTTTTGTCTTGTACGGATGCAAATGCCTGAAGAAGGCGCTCGAGATTTTTGCGGGGTTCCAAAAACCCTGTGAACAGAAAATATCTGCCTGGAATCTGGTACAGGTCTCTAACCCTGTCAATTTCGTCCTGAGAAGCAGGACCCGTGAATCTTGAATCAGCCGCTTCATAGATGACCTTTATTTTATCGTCGAACGGTCCTATGTATCGCAATATATCTTTTCTGGTATACTCTGATACAGCTATCACTTTACTGGAAAATCTTACCGAAAGGTGAATGATTGGTTTGAACATCCGTCTTGCTATCGGGTATAATTTCGCTAATGGAAAAAAACTCAGATCGTGAATGGTGACTACGGAACGAATTCCGGGCAGAATCAGAGGTGAAGTATAATTTGGTGAGAAAAGAGTGTTTACTTTGTACTTTTTACACAGATAAGGAAGGGCTGTCTGTTCCCAAATCAGCCTCTTAACTACACTGCGCGGGGCCACTGAATGTATTGTGAAGTTCGAAGGGAGATTTCCGAATTGCTCTTTACCGATTACAGTCGTGAAAACATGATAGTGATTCTGTTTGTCAATTTCAGCCAGTGCTTTTGTGATGTTGAGTATATAAAAAGATGCCCCGCCCTTCCGTTTACTCAACGCTGAGGCATTTATTCCGATTACCATTAAAGTGTTTCCCTGATCAGTGTTCCATATTGCCTTTCCTGTTCCTCAAAAAAACCGAGAGATCCACTGGTAGTAATTGCTCCAGAGGGGCAAACAGAGTAGCAGTAAAGACATTTTATGCATTCTTTATTTTCAGAAATGAGTTCGCACTCAAAGGGTGATAAACCAGTCGGACAGTAATCTTTGCATTTTCCGCATGATATGCATTTCGATTTATTCACAACTATCGATTCTATTAAAGGTTCTTCCTTTTTGAATACTTCCTGTGTCAATTTCAGATTGAACATAAGTTTTTTAACCACCTGCAGCGCACAGATCTGTTCTATAACGGGCGCATGCCGTATCTTTTGTAAATACTTCTGCCATCGCTGATCAGTGATGAATCTCTGGGTAATTGACAAAGAGGGCAGTTTGAGATTTAATGAGTATGCCCACTCTTTTCCTGCAGATTCCTCAAGCATGGACTCCGTTATCAATCTCTGTTCAGAAGCCTCTTTCAGTACTGGAACGTTTTTGAAATCTTTAATGCCGATTATCCGGCTCACAACCAGATCAATCAAATAAGGATCATTACCGGATAAAATGACACCTGTTTTTTTCGGTGTCCCTGTAGTTGGTCCGTTACCCTCCATCGACACAATTCCATCAACGATGTACAAGTCTGTCTTAACTTTACTATTTATATGAATGATATTCTTAAACAGGGACTCGTGAACCTTTTTTTTATTCTGCTGACCGGCAAGGCAGCCGATCAGGCTTTTACAGCAACATGAAAGCGTTGTTTCTGTATGGGTTTTGATCTTGGGAAGATTGATGAAATAATCATTCTCAATGAAAACCCTGGCGATCTGAGCAACAGTTCCCTTTTCAAAATTTACATCTGCTGTTTCCGTTGCGAAGTTGGCGTTTACAATTTTAACGTCTGTTAATTCACATAGTTTATCAACTTTGAGTCTCTCGATTACATTAATTCCCTCCCGATGAAAACCTCCGGCATATCCTTCTGCAACGGTGATATTCGAGTATCCCCGTTGTTTAAGAGATGTAATTACCGCATACAAAAGCCTCAGATCTGTTGTGTTCCCGGTGAGGGCATTCATGTTGCTGTTAAGGTTTGGCTTGATAACAATCTTAGAGGATTTATTTTCGGGAAGAGACGCTGTTTCGGAATCGAAAATGGTATTTACAACTGATCCGATTTCCGATACTGTTTCAGCTTTATATATACTTACACTCACATCCACTCCAGTCCAGTTGTCAAGTTATTTCTCTCAAAATCATCTCAGCCGCCCTTCCCGGATCTTCCGCTCCGGTAATCGGCCTTCCGATCACCAGCAACGTTGCACCGCCCTCTATAGCCGCCTTTGGTGTAGCAACCCTCAACTGATCGCCAATTTCAGCACCTGCAGGGCGAATGCCAGGAGTAATTATCTGAAAATTGCGTGGAAGTGATGGTTTTACTATTGAGAGGTCTGCTGCTGAGCAGACAATTCCATCAATACCGGCTTTCACAGCAAGAGAAGCCAGGTGTTTTACAAAAGAGCCGGTATCCATTTCCACACACAGTTCGTTCTTTAATGCTACTGTTCCAAGGCTGGTAAGCAGTGTTACTCCGATGATTCTGGGTGGGGTTGGCGCTTTAGCGGCACTTTCTGCAGCCGCTTTCATCATATCGAGTCCGCCCTGGGTATGAATGGTCAAATAATCTACTCCCAGTGAACAGGCTGAGAGAACTGCTTTAGCAACTGTATTAGGGATATCGTGGAATTTCAGATCCAGAAAGATTTTGCGATCCGCAGAACGGATCAGATCCAGTACCGACGGCCCGAAACGGGTGAACTGCTCAAGGCCGATTTTGTACACTCCGATCCACTCTGAAGTTTTATTAATGAGGTTGGCAATTTGTTCACTGGATGTCACATTATCCAGAGCCAGCGCGAGAAGGTCTCTTTTGTGGTTCATAGAGATAAAAATGGTAAATTGGGGTCAATAGTGCAATTGGATGTTAATATTCCCCAGAGGTGAATTTTTGATTTACCGTGTTAAGTCACTGTTTCACCCCAGGAGATTACCCTCTCAAGATCGGATCTAATATGATTTTTGATGAATTTGGGAATTTCGCATTGTCACTTTTTTCATCCCAGAGATGAAACAGGGAACCTTGGGTCTTTGCAATAAATTATCTCCGGGGCAGGCGTTCCGGTGCATTCTCATCCGATACACAATCAAAAAGTTTAACAAAGTTGAATCACATTTTCCCGATGGATTGCATCCCCTGTATTTCAACCACACTCTATCTTCCCCTCACTACCCACCTGCCTGTTGCCAGCTTTCTCAAGGGATACTTCCTGCTGTCTTTACCACCTTCAGGTATCTGAATCACACGTCTCCCATCAAGCGAGTACATCCAACCCTTTTCCGCAATTCTCAGTGGATATTTACCCGTGTATAGTATCGGATGATTTGTTTTTGCATGTTTTATATATCTGTTTTGCGTGCTGGAAATGCTCGACTCGACAAAACTACCGATCATTAACATTGCCGAATCGTCGTAACCTCCTGCCGCAAAAAGCAGGCTGTCGGACCAAAGCAGCGACTTTACCAACAGACTATTTCTCGCGTGCTGTGGTGTCCAGGTTTTGCCGTCTGCAGAGATGTATACACTGTCAGAGCTGCCTCCGGCGATAAATTGGCTTCCTGTCCACACGACTGCGTTAAGGTCCTGGAGGTTATACCTTGTCCAATCTTGATATGTCCATTCCTGGAGATCGTTGGTCGAAAGAATGCGGTCGCCGTATCCCACAGCCACCAGGGTTGAGCCAGAAGATGCAATATCAAGGATTGTCCCTTGCGGTTTTCGCGTGTGGTTGGTCCAGGTGATGCCGTCGGGGGATGTCAGTATGCAATCAGATGCGTCGTAAGTGGTGGTTGATCCGGTTCCGACAA
>CAYLVN010000251.1:218-5475 GCA_964387115.1 uncultured Fibrobacter sp. | reverse complement strand
TTTTCATCTCTGCGTCTTTCCTCTGCAATTCTCTGCGTACTTTGCGTTTTAAATTCCGGCCTTTATTTATGATTATTATTCTGTTAAACCGTTTACTATCCGTTCAACTCCATCTTTTAGTTTTGCAACATGATAATTAATAATTAGACCCAGTATTTTATGGCTTAACCGTAAGTATGATAATATTTCTTGACGGTCAATTACTGTTACGAATTCTTTCGCCTTTAAATCAACGTTCTTCTGGCCAGTTCAATTGCTCTGTCGAGTCCTTTTGAACTCCTTGAGATTTTTGAAAGAAAGAGAAAAATAGTCGTCTTTTTCCTCTGAATACAAGTACTATCCGGGTCGAGTCATTTATATATTCAAAGTGAGACGAGCCGTAGCGCATGGCATGTGCTTTACTATAAAGGCATGCTTTTTCGGGGATCCCTCTTTTGATGGAGTTACCTAGTGAGAGGTCAGGAGGTTAGGTTTGGATACGGGAGGAAATCCGGTAGTGTGCAGATAAACGATTGAAGCTTAATCGCTTTGTCTGGCTGTTTGGACTTTTGCAAAGTGAAGAAACCAGTATCTCTTAACTTTCTTTTGGAAAATTACTGTAGTTTATTACTTGAAGAAAATATTTAGTGCTATTTCGTGAGAAACCCGTTTTATCCCGCCTTTTTACCCCCTTACTCCACGATGGAATAATTTTCCCTGATATGTTTCCTGCTGAACGCCTCAAAATGCCACCACTCAATCGGGATAGTTGAAAAACCTGCTTTTGTCATCATTTTGCGTAAAAGAAGACGATTGTCAAACTGTTTTCTGGTGAGTTTACCGGTCTTTAGATAGTGCCCTTCAAGCTGTATATGGGCCAGGGGACCGAAATGATCCACCGGAGTACCCATGTCAAGACGATTCCCGTTGGAATCGACAATGGTTATATCGACCGCACATCCGTAGTTGTGCATCGAACCCCATTCTGGATCCGCAACATACCTCTGCATAGGTGTGTCTTTAACATGATCCCACATTAGTTTCTGGATTGCCCTGGGCCGTAACCCGTCAACAACAAGGAGTGAAAGCTCCGGGCGGAGCTTTTTAAGTAACCTGTTTGCCTCAGCCAGCTTCATGGCCGCCTCAGGCCTCAGAAAACATCTTTTCAGGTCGGCGTAAACTGCTATACCCATGAAATTGGTGCTGTCGGCGTATTTAAGTTCTACTTCAATTGTGGAATCCAGACTCTTTACATCAACAAGCCCCCTCTCAAGAAGCGATTCCTCGATGCCTGATGGCAGCGCGTAAATATGTAAACTGAAGAGAGATAGAACGAACAGCAGTGAACGGCCCAAAAGTCGCAGAGACCGGGGGAAATGCGATTCAGCGGGTTTTCCTTTTTTGAGTGCTGAGCCAGTAGAGTCCGGCATTATAGATGACATCATGTTTACCATCAAAAATTTTTAAAATCACCTTATCCGATTTTCGTTCAAAAATAAGCCTCAGACCGGCATCGGTGAAGAGACTGTCAAAAAAATCCCCCTTGAGATGGGCCGGGAGCCTGCGCTTTTTGTCAATATAACGGATATCCTCAGGAGAAATCCGGTCGGTTTGGTTGGCCAGATCGTTAAATGCCTGGATAGAATGACTGGGTGGCACAAATCCGTCTTTTACTCCAGTCGCGATATAAACCGGTAAATCTGTTCCCCTGGCATTTTTAAGATAGGAGCTGACACTTCTTTTGAGACACTCAGCATGAGCCTTGCTGCCTGCAATAGGCGCTCCGCCACAGGAGTTCGTGATGTGCCTTGAATAATTGTGTTTTGCATACCTGGTTGTGCCATACCATTGTACCAGATCGTAAACCGGAACCCAGGCCGCTGCAGCTGAAAAAAGGTGCGGATAACGTCCTGCCATGACCAGTGTGGCCATCCCCCCGCCTGAGAAACCGGTTATATAGATGCGTGATTGGTCGATATCAGCATTTTTCCTGGCATATTCAAGAGCATCCAGTATGTCTGCTACGGCGTATTCGGATAGTGTTGACATGGGATTCGTAAATGCACCTCTGTAGTCCGGGTGAATCAGCACCCAGTCGTTTTTTATGGCAAAGATTCCGTAAGGGATGCTGAAATGCTGGGTATAATCCTCACTCCATGAATGGAGCGCAAGGAGAAGAGGCTTTTTTCTTTTGGAACCTGAATTGTAAAAGAGCGCCTTCTGTTCAGTATTGTCAAGGGTTGATTTTATGGATACTGTCTTGACCTCAGGTGCCGCCCTTTCCCATGCTGCAAATTTGTTCATCTTGTTAACAGGCGAGCGGGCGATACGGTAAAATGTTTTATAGTTGTAATCATCAATAAGAAAGAGGTCTGGAGAAGACTGTGCCTGAGATATCTGGAACAGACAAACATTAAAGAATATCACCAGTATAACATACAAATTCTTTTTCATGGTATTGCGCATCTTATCCCCGGGATGAGTTTGATAATTTGAGTTATAATGAAGGACACAGTAAACACTGCCAGAGCAAAAACAGGGATACCGATAGGAGGTCCCAGGGTGCTTTCTGAGAAAGTGAACCCGAGAAGATCGCGTTTAAATACTGCAATGACAATCGCATGGACAAAGTAGATTCCAGGCACACATGGAGCGATAGTTTCTGTCAAAAAACCGGTGGAAGAGAGCTGAAAAGCCGGGATACTCTTCATGATCAGAAACACTGAAATTGACATCGCAAGCACATTTATGGTGTAGTATTCATAAAAGATTCCGGAGAAAGTACCATTTCCTTTGATAATCGATAAATAAAATGTCCCAAAGGCTGTTGCCAGAAAGCCAAGTGCAAAGAGCAGGAGAAGAAAAGGCAGGTACACTGGTCTGAGCTTGATATCATACAGAAAATAACCCAGGAAAAAGTAACCTGCGTAATTGATAAATGAAATTGTGTTCCCGGTTGAGAGGATGGTCTGAAAACCACAGATCATTTCAAGCATGGGCAGAGCAGAGCAGAATATGAACCATAAAGATAAGAGATAGAGCTGGTTTTTTATCCCGGCACTCTTGACATACGCTCCCAGCACCGGTGCAATCAGATAAAGCTCGATGAGGATGTAGATAAACCACAGGTGGTAGTATACAGGCTCTCTGATCAGCATCGGGAAAAAAACTGCCCATTGGAGATCCTCACCGTTGAAATAGATCCTCCAGAGGTAATAAACTGCGCTCCAGATTAAAAAAGGAACGATTATTTTCCGGGAGCGCCTTATAAAGAATTGCCCCGGGGATTCTTTGCCGGCTTTTGCAATCAGAAATGTCCCGCTCGCCATGAAAAAAACCGGGATACACCATCTGACCAGTGAATCGTAGATGTTGGCGATCCACCAGTTCTGCGCACCGATAGAATCGTATCTGATAAGCATCGGGGCTGCGCTGTGGATCAGGACAACGCCATAGATGGAGAGAACTTTCAGTATATCAGGCCACAGTAGTCTTCCGCTTTTCATTTGATGTCCCTGTCAAACAGGGTTTAGGAAGCGAATTATGTGCCGGAGGCGCGGGGAGAGCAGAAGAGGGGATTAAAAGAACAGGAAAGAAGAGGTTGGAAATTGCCACATTGGCACAGGAAGAAAATTTGAGTCTGGAGAAACTGAAAAAAATTAACCTTTCGTAATTTTCATGTCCCGAGTGTTCACCCAAAGCCGCTTTTCTGTGTACCACGGTTGCCCCCGACCGTGTCCTGCTGTATTATCTGTTCCTATATACTCATCGGGTATTCCCATTACGGAGGATACTTTTCCAGCATCGGTCAGCAAAATCTATTTTCTGACTCTATTTCACATCAAAAAGCAGGCATTATGAAATCAAGTGATATTCTGGATCTGATAGGAAACACCCCTCTTGTTTCACTCAGGGGCGAATCAATTGTAGCTAAAGCAGAGTTTCTCAACCCCGGTGGAAGCATTAAGGACAGAATCGCGTTCTCCATGATCGAAGCCGCTGAAAGAAACGGTCATCTGAAGCCGGGCATGAGTATCGTTGAGCCTACTTCAGGTAATACCGGTATCGGTGTTACAATGGTGGGTGTAGCAAAAGGCTACGATGTTTACATCGTTATGCCGGAAGGGATGAGCCGCGAGAGAAAAGACATAATCCGGGCCTTCGGGGGAAATCTTGTTCAAACTCCCGATGAAGAAGGGGTGGCCGGTGCTGTAGCCAAAGCCGAAGAGATCGTGAAGCAAAAAGGCGCATATATGCTTCAGCAGTTTAAAAACCCCGACAACCCCAGAGCGCATTACGAGTATACAGGCCCTGAACTGTGGCGTCAGTGCGGCGGCAGGGTCGATGCTTTTGTAGCAGGTATCGGTAGTGGTGGAACATTGCAGGGGATAGGGAAGTTTCTCAAAGAACATAATCCCGATATTAAAATTATAGCCGTAGAACCGGCAATGCATAGCGCTTTGCTGGGGCATGAACCCGGACTGCATCAGATACAGGGAATTGGTGACGGGTTTATCCCTGACATTCTGGAT
Source organism: uncultured Fibrobacter sp. (assembly GCA_964387115.1). GTDB lineage: Bacteria > Fibrobacterota > Chitinivibrionia > Chitinivibrionales > Chitinispirillaceae > JAAYIG01. The sequence goes on along the minus strand of CAYLVN010000251.1, from coordinate 964 downwards.
GTTACCATGATAGACGAAATCATCGAGGTTACAGATGAAGAGGCTATAACGACAACCCGGGAACTTGCCCGCTTCAATTCTCTTCTTGTGGGGACCTCATCAGGAGCAAATGTTTGGGCGGCTCGTCAGATAATTAAGAAATATCCCGGGATTGTTGTAGCGACCGTTCTTCCGGACCGCGCCGAGAGGTATTTCAGCACTGGACTGCTTCAGACAGAAAACATAGAGATGGAGTCTTCTGGAGTGTAAGGGATAAACTGCCCTCTATATCTGGACAGTGCAGTTAAGGTGATTTTCAGGTTTAACAATTCAAGTCACTGTTTCACCCCGGGTGACTTGATCTTCTCTTGTGTGCGGTTTATATTTCAATTGAACACTTATTCAAATGATAAATCGAAATCTATATGAGGAAACTATGCTGAACCACCGCAAAACGCTTGCTGCCTGCGATTCAAGAATAATCCACCAGGATATTGTTCAGAAAGTCAGAAAAGAGCTGCCGTCTTCAGAAAAGATCATGGATGCCGCCGATTTTTTCAGCGTTCTGGGGGACAGCACAAGGATGAGCATACTTTATGCGCTCAGTAAAAGTGAGATGTGCGGATGCGATATCAGTGCGCTTCTCAGCATGACCCAGTCTGCGGTTTCTCATCAGCTAAGGGTTCTTAAGCAGGCTCGTCTGGTAACTTACCGCAGGGAGGGCAAAATCGTGTATTTCAGGCTCGCGGATGAGCATGTTGAGGGCA
>CAYLVN010000251.1:0-208 GCA_964387115.1 uncultured Fibrobacter sp. | reverse complement strand
ATGGAGCATGTAGAAGAGTAGATCTATGACAACCATGAAAAAATTCAATGTTAAAGGACTGGACTGCCCTGACTGCGCATCCAGGATTGAAGATCACCTCAGGAAACTCCCGGCGGTCAGGGAGGTCTCACTGGACTATGCGTCACTTACTCTGCATATCGATACTATCGACATAGAGACTGTCCGCAGGGAGATTAAAAAGATCGAG
>CAYLVN010000250.1:0-5511 GCA_964387115.1 uncultured Fibrobacter sp. | reverse complement strand
TTTGCCAGGGATCTTTTTCCGGTGACCGATTATCGCACAATCACCGGCAAGGGAGCAATGGCGCATGTTGAAAATCGCAGGGTAAAGGTCGTTACATCGGCATACCTTTCAGAGCACAAAATCCGTTTCGACTCAAACCGGCTCTCAAAAATGAGAGAGGGCGGAAAAACCGTGCTTTATGTTCTCTTTGAAAATGATATCTACGGAGCAATCATTCTCTCTGATATCATAAGGGCACAATCCAGACTGGCGGTAGGTGAGCTTAAGAGCATGGGGATAAAAACAGTCGCCATCACCAATGATAACAAGGCGGTTGCTGAATCTGTCGCCGGTGAACTTCATCTGGACAGTTTCTTTGCTTCTGTGCCTCCCGAGGAAAAGGGGGCAAAAGTCAAGGAGGTCCAGTATGGGGGAGTATGTACGGCGGTTGTGGGGCATGCTCCCGATGACTGCGGGGCGCTGGCTCAGGCTGATCTGAGTTGCGCTTCAGGAACCGGCAATCCCGAGATCTCCGGTGATGTTGATGTGGTGTTTACAAACAGCAACCCTGTGGATATCATCACGCTGATAAAGTATTCTATCTCATCCCGCAAAAAGATTAACGGCAACCTTTCAGGAGCCTTAACCTATAATATTATCGCCATTTTGCTGGCTTCCGGGGCTCTTCCCTGGGGCGTGTACCTTAACCCTGTGGCCGCAGCACTTCTGATGCTGCTCAGTACGCTGTGGGTTGTTATCAATTCCCGAAGACTATATGTGGAGCAGGTTCAGCGTTAAACGTTCAGAGGTTCAGAGGTTGAGAGATAAGAGATTAAGAGACCTCGAACGCCGAACGAATTATTTTCGCGATCTTCTGTGATGCGCTGCCATCACCGTAGGGGTTCTGTGCCCGGGCCATCGCTTCGTAAGCCGAGCGGCTGTTTAAAAGTGTCGATACCTCATTGACAATTCTTGTACGTGAAGTACCAACCAGCTTTGCACATCCTGCAATCAATCCTTCAGGCCTCTCTGTTACATTCCTGAGAACCAGTACCGGCTTACCCAGCGCGGGTGCTTCCTCCTGGATTCCACCGGAGTCGGTCAAAACCAGGTATGATTTACTCATAAGCCAGATAAGGCGCGGGTAATCGAGCGGTTCCAGCAGGTGAATATTTGGAACCGAACCCAGAAGCTTATGTACCTGGTCACAAACAGATGGATTGGGATGAACCGGGTAAACCAGTTCAATATCCGGATTTTGTTTGGCTATATCGGTAAATGCTTTGCATATCTCTCTGAACGGCTCGCCGAAACTTTCTCTTCGGTGACACGTAATAAGCAGGATTTTGCCGTCAAATTTTACATCCGGGAATTCATGCTCATACGCCAGATTTTTGTCTCTGATAATTCTGAGCCCGTCATAGAGAGCATCAACCACCGTATTCCCAGTGTTCCAGATTCGTTCCTTTATCCCCTCGGCATGAAGATTGGAAACAGCTTTTTCCGTATGGGTAAAAAAGCAATCTGCCATTCTGTCAATGAGTGCTCTGTTAATTTCCTCCGGAAATGGCGAATACTTGTTGTCACTCCTGAGACCGGCTTCAAGGTGAACAATCTTTACCTTTGCGTAATAGGCCGAAAGTGCTCCTGCAAAGGCAGTAGTGGTGTCACCCTGAACGATCACGACATCAGGCTTTGAGTCGGCAAGGACATTCTTCAGCAGCCTGAGAGATGTTTCCGTGATATCAAAGAGATCCTGATCAGGTTGCATTATATTGCAGTCGTAATCGGGCTTTATCTCAAAAAAATCAAGTACCTGATCAAGCAGGTGACGGTGCTGACCTGTAACGCATACGTTTACATGAAAAAAGCTGTCTCTCTTAAGCTCCTTTATGAGAGGAGCCATTTTTATTGCTTCAGGACGGGTTCCGAAGATAAAGAGGACCTTCACGATTGACTGCTCCGGTCTGGATTTTCAGAAAATTTTATCGGCTTGACAATGAGAGCCAGCGATGAAAAAATTGTACGCATAACCTTCATTTTGGAAACGCCGCCCTTTAGATCATATCTCAATATCAATGGCACTTCGGAAAATGTGAGGTTGAACCTGCTTAACTTGAGTAAAATCTCAGCCATACACTGAAAACCGGCCTGCTCTATAAAGGATTTTCCCAGTGCAGCAAAAGCGGTTTGTATGACTTCTGCCCTGTAGGCACGATAACCGCATGTGTAGTCCCTCACGCCTTTTACCGGATGGAATATCTTGAACATCAAGGCCGCGGCAATGCTGAGTATCTGCCGTATGAGAGGGACACCTGTTACTTTTGCGCCTTTTCTGTACCGCGATGCGATGACAACATCCGCACCGTTTTTTACTTTACTTATCATCTCAGGAATGAGAGCCGGCGGATGAGTCCCATCGGCATCCATTGTGATTATTGTATCATCAGCCTCAGCATTCGATGCCGCAAGCTGGAGTCCATCACGAATTGTCGCACCCAGATTCATATTGACAGAATGAGACTGGAGCCGGACAGGAAGCGTTGATGGAAAAGTGCCGATTACTTCGCGGGTACGGTCTGTACTGCCGTCATCGATAATGACGATCTCATATTTCAGATTCGACTCCCTGCACACGTTGCCTATATCTTCTATCAAGCAGCCGATCGCAGCTTCTTCATTGTACGCGGGGAGAACTATATAAACAAAGCCTGGCATCTATTTCTTTCTAATAAAACGGTACAGTCTGGCATCGGGGCCCTCAAAAGCCAGTTCTGCATTTTCAGGAGTAGATTGTAACATAAATGATCTGTTCTGAACACTGAAATCTCGATCCAGAATCTGCGAAAAATCGATGTCCAGAACGTACGAGGTATCGGATGTGTCCGGGAGGGCATCCAGGCTGCTCCGTATCTGGTAATCACAGGGGAGATAGTAAAAAACCGGATGAAAGTAGAATATGGTTACATTATCGATAGAATGATTTTTTATGTAGTTGAACGTTTCACAGTATGGTATATGTGCTAGTCTGTAGTTTTCCCGGGCTTCCCCTGTCAAATGCCTGATTTTCGGCAGTGTTATTCTTGCTGCTACAAGAAGTGAAAACAAAACATTGATAAACAATACCGCATTGACAAGATGCTTGAGAAGGGGCTTTTCAGCAAGATGTTCAACGGTCTTTGCGATGAGAGGACTGATCAGCATAAAAGCGGCCATGTAGTAGCGGGCTTCAGGAAGTACCAGGAAGTAGATAAGAAATGATGAGAGTCCGGCAGCGGCAGGGATAAAGAGCGGAACACTCCCGGGGGCCAGAAAAATAAAGGGCAGGAAGGAGAGCATCATAGTTCCTATGGAGTCACCGATCTGAAAATTCTCCGGATTCATTGTCAGGTCCCATGGAAAGCGTACTGCCTGGATCAGGTTCCTGGTGTAATCGCCATATCGTGATGTACAATAATCGTAAAAGGCGTTTACCTCACCGATGGAATATGGTACAAAGTTGACAAAAAAAGAGTGGATGCCGAACTTTTCAATCCAGAACAGCGGAGGTGGAAAAACAGGGGAGCCTGTATAAAGATATGTCCGTACAATCCATGGTGAGGCAAAAAGTACTGTAAACGTTGAGAGAAAAAGTCCGGTTTTCAGAGCTTGAGCGGCCTTCTCCCTTTTCAGTAAAACCAGTACCAGTAAGACAATGATCGAGAAGGCATAAAGGACATTGGTTGGTTTGGTACCGCAGCCGGTGCCAAGCAGTAAAGAACTGAGAAGCAGATACGAGATGTCTCTTTTTCTTGAATAGAGAGAGACAAGTAATACCGGAACGATGACAAACAGAGAAGAGAGCTCATCGACAAATGCTGTCGGTGCCCCCCGGAATATCAGCGGATTTACTGCAACCAGTGTGGCCGCAAGGAGCGCTGTTTCTCTCTTCATGTAAAGACGCGAAATGGAATAGACCGCTGCTGTGCACAAAACAAACGCAAACCAGGAAATCAGCTTCGGCCCGGATTCTGCGCTGAAGACGCTTGCAAGAAGAAACAGCAGATGTGCATTGCCTGCCTGGTAAGAGATCGCGAATGGCAGAGGAACAATGCCAGCGTTGCGAAGCCACTCTTTAGGCATAGAAAGATGGTTATGCACCTCATCATTGCGGATCCCTCCACTTACCGGTGAGAAGGAGGATAAAAACGAAAGTATTAGAATTACGAAGATTGCACCGGCAAGGAGCTTTTCAAAAAGCGTAGCATTCCTGATCAGCATCGGTAAATTTATACGCGGCTTTATCCGGAGTATGATAACCGGGAGAAAAAGCGCGGGCAGTATCGAAACTGCAGTCAGGAAACCGGTATTGAAAAGGTACAGGTGACCTGCAAGAAACAGAAAAAAACACCAGAAACATAAACCAGAGGAGATTGCAAGAATCAGCCTCATCAGACCTTCAGTGCGAATTTTCAGTGCCTGAAGGATCAGAAACCCGATGGTAAAAGAACTGCAGATAACGATTAGTGATCCAGCCATCGCGGTATTTCAATCCAGCAGTGATTGTATAAGTGAGGAGTGTCGCAAACGATCCCAGAAAAAGAGCAGATTAACCAAAATCAGCCATACACCAATGATTGCGATCTGGATAGTTGAAACAAGCTGATTTCTGACTTTGTTGTTTTTTTCAGGGTTCATGCATTTCATAATATTCCAAATATATCAACAGCCATAATGTTTGATACTAAAATCAGTGTTAAAAACGGCGTGTATCGACCAGAAGTGATTATACTGCATTGTTATAATGTTGAAAAGACCGGGTTGATGTTTATTAAAAGATGACGATTCTGACCTTGGAACAACCATTACAATTCCGGCTGTCACCTCTGGGGTGAAATAGTGACTTAATTCGTTAAACCTGAATTTCTATCAGGATGCACATTAAAAAGAAAAAATTTGGGAGTATTTCTCTGGGGCTTACAAAGCCAAACACTACCTGGTGGACAATTTGGGATAAAAGCATAAGAATCTGGTAGGGGCCGTGTCCTGGCCGTGTCCTGGCCTCTAAAAACCCCCGCTGAAGGTGACGAATCATTAACCATGCCGGAAGACCGTCATGGGTAAGACTTTCTATGTGTCAGGTTCTCATTAAAGCAGCACTTTTCCTTCCACGTCTGGTCTGGTTATCTCAAAACTTTAAAGTTACAAATTCACCTCAGAGGTGAAATAGGGACTTAACCCCACCTGTTTAACTCACGGTCGGGGGACGAACTACTTTTTGAAATTTTACCCAGCAAAATTCAATAATTTGCAGTCTAATTTAAATTAATGACGTCTTTTTTCTGGGATCTCTCTTTGGGGACTTTTTTGAAACCCGATAGAGCCGGTTTTTGAGGAGGTGTTCTTTTGGTCTGGTCATCTCAAAACTTTAAGTCACAAATTCACCTCAGGGGTGAAATAGAGACTTAACACCGCCTGTTTAACTCACGGTCCGGGGCTTACAAAACCAAACACTATTTGGTGGACAATTTGGGATAAAAGCATAAGAATCTG
>CAYLVN010000249.1:0-5571 GCA_964387115.1 uncultured Fibrobacter sp. | reverse complement strand
AACAGACTTTATTGACTTAAGCTGCCTCCAACTATAAATGAACTCTCTTTGAAGGTTTGCTCTGAAGCTCCCCAGAGATGACTTAGTGACTAAAAATCCAAAGTTGATATTTCATCTCTGGGGTGAGCACGAAATTTTCTGGGTAAACCCCAAGGTGAACAATTCGCTCTGATCCTGGTGTATAATTCAGGTCAAATATTCTTTTGTGAGGAAGCACCTCTCGATATTGAATCCGGAAGCTATATTTATTCAGGTTCATTATACTCACCCCAGAGGTGAAAGAATAACTTTGAATTTAAGTCACTGAGTCATCTCTGGGGACACTGAAGAGGACATCCCACGCTGAAGGAACATATCGCCGATGCAGTTAAATATTCCAAAAATAAAAACAAATCTCCAAAAAACTGGCCCGCATCTGAAGCGGCTGAAAGCATCTTCATGAAATGAAAACAGCCGCTTTTGTGAATCCCCAGAAGCTGATTCCCCTGAATCTGACTCTCAGGGCAAAAATGATTGTGGAAGGCACCATCGCAGGGCTTCACAAAAGCCCATATCACGGTTTTTCCGCTGAATTTCTGGAATACCGTCCCTACCTTGATGGTGAATCCTCAAAAAGAATCGACTGGCGCAAATTCGCAAAGACCGATCGTACAGTGGTAAAGATGTTTGAGGATGAGACAAATCTATTTGCTCATATCCTCGTGGATAAAAGTGCGTCGATGGCTTTCTGCGCGGGCAGTAACATGCCCAAATTTGAGTATGCCCGAACCCTCGCAGCCTCTCTTGCCATGATTCTTATAAACCAGCGCGATGCCGCCGGGCTGGCTGCTTTCGATGAGCATATCGGAACATATCTTCCCCCGAGATCTACGAATATTCAGCTTAAGAATATTCTTAATTCGCTTAATTCGATTCAGCCCGGTGCAGCTACAAAATGTGGTGATGCTGTGGATACACTCGCCAGAAGTATTCACAAAAGGGGAATGTGTGTTATTATCTCCGATTTTTTCGATGAGCCGCAGGATATCGTAAGAGGTCTCAGGCATCTTCGTTATAAACAGCAGGATATAATTGTGATATGGCTGCTTGACCCTTTTGAACTGAACTTTTCATCGGGATCGTCCTACCGTATTGATGATTTGGAGAGCGGACAAAGTGTCACACTGGACGGCTTTACTGCATCGCAATACTTCACTCAGGGTCTCCGGGAACACCGTAACATTATTGAGCAGGCCTGCAAGGAGCTGCAGATCGATTTCGAGTGTGTCTCCACAGATGAACCGTTTGCCAGGTCGCTTCTGAAGGTGCTTGAAAAGAGGAGCCGTCTGCATTGAACCCGATCTCTTTTTTCAGACCCGAATTTTTCTGGGCACTGCTGGTTCTGGGCGCTATCGTACTGATTCATCTGCTGAAACGTCCTAAAATGGTGAACCTGAAATTTTCTACTCTCAGATTCTTTCAGTCTGGAGCTGTACGCTCATTTAAAACCCGCAGGTTAAGAAGCATCCTTCAGCTTCTTGTCAGGTGTGCCATAGCAGCTGTAATAATTGTCCTCTTCGCCCGGCCATTTGACAGAAAAAATCCTCTGAGTATCTTCAGCGACCCCCAGGCATCAATTTACTTCTGGGTAGATCCGACTCTGAGTATGGATTACCGAACCCCTCAGGGTGGAATTGGTCAGATGGCTTATGAACTGGTTGATTCATTGCAGAAAAAATTGCCGATTTCATCAAAACTGTTTCTTTATGATCACGGCCTGAAAGAATTCATGAAAAAAGATATCGGCAGCATTCAGTTCGCAAGCCGTCATGGTGATTCTGATCCCGGTAGTGCTGTAAGACAGTTGAAAGATGAAGGCCGGGAACGCCGGGTTCTTGTTCTGTTAAGTGACTTTCAGGGTAACACAGGTCTGGTAATTGACAGCGTACTCCGGGATCTTCCCGATGGAGTGGCTGCGGTATGTGTGCCGCTTTCACAGAAAGATCGCTGGAACTATTCAATCAGCGGTCCAGAAGTCTCCTATGGACGGGAATCTGTGACAGTGATGGTCCATGCACGCGGAAAGGCTCTCAAAGCCGGTAAAATCTATGTTACCACAGGTAAAATGAGAACCGCAAGGGTGGAAGTCAGTGTGGGGGAGGATGACAGTGCAGAAGTTAAAATACCGCTTTCTGATATGTCCAGATTTCCCGGCGGAGAGGTGATACTCGAGACTCCGGATCCTCTTTCATTTGACAATATGGTCTATTTTACTGCAGGTCAGCAGATATCTTCAAAGGTGCTTGTTATCGGCAGCCCTGATGAAAACAGGGTTATTACCGCTGCATTCAATGCCCTGGGACCGGCATGGAAAAATCCTGCTGTCAAAAGCGAACTTGACCTGATCTATGATGATCTCGACTCAGCCGACCTTATTGTAATTAACAGCCTCAAGAGGCCTTCAAGGGCACTTGAGGCCTTTGCAGTAAGCCAGGGCAGCAGCGCAAAGGCGGTAATACTTTCATTTGCTGCACAGGAAGAAATACAGAGCTGGAGCAGCAGGCTTCTCAAGAGTGCATTTCCATCTTCTGCCGGAAAAATTAATGGGCTTACTCTTCAATCCCCGCTTTCTCCTGTTCTTCCAGATACTCTTTCCGAACTCTGGAGGGGTTTCCCCAGGGTGAAGAGCGAGGATGTTTCGGTGTATGCATTTTGTAAAGGGATACCTGGAGATGTAATTTTGCGCTTGAGCGGGGGAGAGCCGCTTGTAACAAAATTGAGGGACAAAGCAGGAAGAAAATGGATCATTACAGCTACACCGCTTGGTATTTCTGAGGAAAACAATCTGTGTGAAACCGGCTTTTTTATACCATTTCTGGACAGGCTTGCAAGATCTGCAGTTGCTGAGCTGAAAACAGGGAAAGAGGCCTGGGCTGCGGGATTGACTTTCAGGAACCCATTCTATGGTGATGGCGCTGCAGCCTCGGTTTTTGATTCAGAAGGCAGGATGGTAACTGCGCTCCAGAACAAGCCCTCTGTAGTGCTGCAGAAAGTCGGGATTTACAAGATGGTTCCATCCGGGAAACCTTCCTGGTATTTCTCAGTGAATGCTGATCCCCGGGAAAGTGAAATCAGATCCACTCTCCCGTCCGTTTCAGGTTCCGCAGGCAGAAAGATTCTTACTGTTAAGCAAGACGGTTTGCTTTCTGCTGCAGAAGCTGGTTCAGGAGGGGCGTTCTGGTATTTCCCATGGATAGTGTTGATCCTGCTTCTTCTGGTGGAAACCGTCCTGTGGACCAGCCGGCATCAATTCGATATTGTTAAACAGGCGTCTTCAAAGATATAATGTAGGTGTATTTAGTGTAAACATGTTCAGGAGAGCTTATGAAGATTGATATCGGGCAGCACGGTGCATATCAGATACTGAAAATCGAGGAGGATTTGAATGTGATTTCGGATCTCTCTGAACTGAGATTCCTGATAAACGGATATTTACATCAGGGAAAACGCAACATCGCTGTATCGTTCACAGGTGCATCATATATCTACAGCGGTGCATTAGCCGTGCTGATTGACCTCTTTAAACAGGTTAAAGAAAAGGATGGAGAGCTCTGCATCCTTGAGCCACACCCTGAAATTCTCTCAATTTTTCACGCTCTGCACCTTGACCAGGTTCTTCCGATTTACACCTCAATTGAAAAGCTTCCGATGCTGGGCGATAAGGCTGAACAGATAAGTTTGTGATCGATTTTGTTTGTAAAATATTCCCTCTGTTTGAACCTTTTTTTACCCTGAGCTTACGGTCGATGGGTGAAATCCGCTAATCTCACACTTCGATAAAGTGTGAACGGCGTTGCAGGTTGTTAGCAAGAATATGAGGCCCCTTTCAGCTTACCCAGAGCTCCATGTCGAAAAGTGAAATGTACAGGTACGGTGTTTTGCTTGTGTGTCAAATTAACCTACAGGAGTAATTTGAATACCTGTATTTTACCTTTGTGTGTAACAGATAATAAAATGATCTTTGATGATAACCCGGAAAGATTAATACGCATAGTGCCGGATCCCATAATGCCGGTTTTTAAAACTTTACCGCTGATATCAAACAACTTGATTTTAAGAGGAATTTTGATAGAACCTGGCGTTGTTAACACAAGCTCGTTCCTTACAATTTTTGGGAAAAATGATTGCTTGAAATCCATTGAATTTTGAAAACTGCCTGATTCTATGCCGCTTGAGATTTTCTCCAGCACAGCTCGAACCAGTATTTTTGAACTGCTTACTGTAAGGTGGTTTGTCAGATTCAATGTACGCCCGGTAATACTTTCCACTTCAGAAGTATCATTGCCGGAAATTTTTCTAATTTCCCAGTTTTTTAATGAATAGTTGTGCATAGAATCAGTTACGGAAAGCGATAAAGGTCTTTCCGACGGCCATCTTCCGTCGAAACTGGAATAATGCACCATGAAAGAATTCATCGCAATCATATTGGTATCATCTGTGGAGGTTGTCACTTCCAGCGGTATAAACGTACCCAGCTTGAATTGAGCCGAAAGCGAATCGTACACATTGCGGATACGTGCACCCGTCCAGGTTTTAATCCATTGTATCTCTTTTTCCCAGTTATCTGGTGTCAAAGATTTATTGTTACGGTAGTAAGGTGCTGTGTACCTTTCAGGGCCATCCCAGCGACCTGCATGGAAGGGGTATTCGGTGCGGATATTTGCTGCAAAACTATCGGCTATACTTGTTATTACCTTCTCGCGTAAAAGATCACCAAGTGTTACAAGATAACAGTCAATAAACTTCTGCTTTATTACGCTGTCTTTATCAGCCAGCACTCTTCTGAATAAAAACGTATTAACCTCATTATAGGCCCATGCTTTAGAATTAATGCCGGGATTAAGCATATAAAAAACCGTATTTGCCGCAGTATCTCCGGAGAAGCCCCGGTCGAGTCCAAATCCAAAATCAAGATCTTTCAATACCCAGCGGAATTTACCGTTGACAGGCCTCCAGAATACATAATTATTACCGGGCCAGTCAGCGTTCCAGGCAAACATATATAAAACGTTATAGCGCAAATAGTTTTCTAAATCAATAAAACTTTCGACTTGATTATAAGTAAATTCAGCAGATACAAGATCTTTTAAGGCTTTAAATGCAGTTTCGGTACCATTCTGCAGAATTGAATTATCGAACATATCGATTTCGTCTTCATTAAGATTGTAATTGGCAAGATAATAGTGATCATTACTTCGCTCGCGAATGTTCTCAATTCCCCAGTATTTTCCATTTATATAAACGATAGCCGGTTGATATGCGAGGTAATCGACATTTGTTTTGCCTCCATAGAGATTCTGGATCATTGCATCACGCATAAATGCATATGAACAATCATTCCCGGCATTTCGAACAACTAACGATTTATACCCGTTTCCCTTTTCTACTGATGATTTGTTGTTAAAAAACTTATGGTAAAATCTTTTTGTTCCAAACCGTTTATTTGCATAAACAATAAAGCTTTTCTGTTCATGTTGAAAGCGGCTTCCTCCACCGGATATTCGCATTTCGCCTATCTGATTTATCACCGGC
>CAYLVN010000248.1:0-5635 GCA_964387115.1 uncultured Fibrobacter sp. | reverse complement strand
GTGCAAATGATTTCGGTGCCCAATTTCTGAGTCTGCGCTCAAAACTTCTTAAACGATACCTCGAAAAGAACGCTCTTGACAAGGGTGGCGATTTCAGCAGAAAGATTGCAAGATCAGACAGCCTCAGGTATGTCGATTCCACTTTGTCTGTTGGTGGACTGTTTATTCCGGCTGATGCTGAAGATGTTGTGATGATTGCACCGCAGGTCATCTTCCATCGCATTCGCACCCAGATGATCGGTTCAAATGGCTGGCACAACCAGAAGACAATTCAGGATGGCAGGCGGTATGTTACAAACGCGATTATTTCAACCAGCCCCGAAATTGACCAGAATAGCAGGGAGTGGCAGGAATTCAGAGCCGCCTACAAAGAAAAATTTAATTCTGAACCCGACCGTGTAGCTGCACTGGGGTATGATGCTGCATTGGTCGTTATGAAAGCATTGAAAGAGGCTGGTGATGATCCGGCAAAACTGGCAGATGTAATGCTTAAGAGTCAGGGGTTCAGCGGTATTACTGGAAAGATTACTTTTAATCAGGAAAGCGGCGCCAATAGTGAGGCTGCAATATTTAAAATCTCTGAGAGCGGATTTATCAGGGTGCAATAAAATCAGAGCAGCTGAGTAAAATTGACTATAAGCTCATTCGTTAAAATACAACTCATCCTGTAACTGGTTGAAGGGTGAGGGACCACATTTCTACATCGCCATTCCTGCCTGCTGACTCAATAACTTATTTTCTTAGAATATCTATTCTGGTTCTGTTACGTTGTCAGGGATGAAAATAACAGTCGTAACAGAATGATTTAACTTTTTGATTGTTATTTTTTGACCGTATTGTACTCTTAAACTCTGGTTATAAGCAGTTTTTTCCGGAAGAACAATGGGAACTCTATATTATTTCCTTAAAGAGGCTGTGAGAGGGTTTTATCAGGCAAAACTGATGACCTTCGTTTCAATTGTTTCGATTGCCGCATCACTGTTTTTCATGAGCATTGTTGTACTGGGCCTTATTAATCTCCAGAGTATTCTTGAGAAGACAAAAGATCAGCCTGAGATTGCGGTTTACATATCTGATTCGGTCAAGGAGGGCTCTGCGGATATGGATCAGCTGATCGAGCAGATCCGGCAGATGCCTGAGGTAAGGCGTGCTGTGCTTATTACCAAAGATTCAGCATGGGAAAGGTTCTCAAGGATGCATGGAAGTGAGATGCTGGAATCGGTTGATGAAAATCCTCTTCCTGCGACTTTAGAAGTTTACCTTTCTGAGCAGCACCGTTCAAGTGTCGACGCCCAGAGCCTGCAGCAGAAAATGCAGCAGATTAAAGGTGTGGAGAATGTAAGATATTCCCGTGAATGGATAGATCTCATTGAGCGTTTCAGGTGGTACTTTTTATCAGCTTCTGTGATTGTCGGGCTGATCCTGACCCTGGTACTTCATTTCATGATATCCAACACTATAAAACTCACAATTTACGCACGCAAAGAACTGGTGCAGAACATGCATCTGGTAGGGGCCACCAATACATTTATCAATATGCCATTTCTTCTTGAAGGCATGCTTCAGGGGTTTATAGGGGGGCTGATCTGCATCGTCGCGATCACATTCGTGAGAATGTCTATGATTCAAGTCCCCTTGTTGTGGGGCCCTGAAACTTTTCCTTTGATAATTCTTTCAATAGGGGTGTTTTTCGGTTGGATAGGAAGCCTCAGTGCTGTTCGCAAATTTCTGGCCTGACTTTCTTTTTCCTGATAACGGGCATTTTGTATGTATCCGGGATAGGCGGGGATGAGCTTACCACTTTTGATCTGGAGATTCGATGCAAGGCCGGGGCGTTGGATTCTATAAAGAATGAACTGGCCCGTGGGAGAGCTAAGCTGAAGGACCTCCAGAAAGAGGAAGGTAATTACCTGGAGCGTCTGGAACAGGTTGAAAAAAATATCAGCGTCTCAAGAACGTATCTGATTGTAATGGGGGACCGTATAGATACGGTTGAGCATGTGATTGCATCTCTTGAGGACTCGTTGAAATCTGCCGAAAAGAGGCTCTCAGACCGTCAGGTTGCAATGAAAAAACGACTTCGTCAGGCTTACATGTCCGGTTCCCCTCATCCGTTGCTTCTAATGCTCAATTCAAAGGGCCCGATAGATTTTATCCATCGTACCAGATATCTTGAGGAGCTTAACAGGTACGACAGAGGGCTTATAAATGAAATAGTAGAGGCAAGAAGCCATATAGATCGTAGCAAGACAGAACGTCAGGAAGAGAAGGAACGGCTCACCAGACTTCTTGAAGCAAAGAAGCAGGAGCAGCAGTCATTTTTGAAAGAGGAAACGTTACGTAAGACAATGCTCGAGAGTGTTCGTTCCAAGAAAAAGGCTTTTACTGAAATGATAACGGAACTGGAAGCCGCACAGAAAGAACTGAATAGTATAATCAGGCTTCTGGAGGAAAAACGGAAAAAAGCAAAGCAGGAAAAAAGGAAAGGTGTTCTTGCTTTTGAAAAAAGTAAAGGGAAACTTCCATGGCCCGTGAAGGGTCCAATTCTGGCGAACTTCGGCAAAATGATTCATCCTGTTTATAAAACGGTAACCATGAATAACGGGGTGGATATAGGTGCAAAAAAAGGGGAGCCGGTCAGTTGTGTGGCACCAGGGACTGTTATACATGTGGGGTGGATGCGTGGACTGGGGCGGCTTGTCATAGTGGATCACACCAGCGGGTATATTACAATCTATGCTCATCTTGACCAGATAGATGTTAGTCTCGATCAGGAGACTTCATATGGAACAGTTCTGGGAAGGGTGGGTGACTCAGGATCGATAGGCGGAGAGAAATTACATTTTGAAATACGTAAATCAACCAGTTCACTTAATCCCGTTGAATGGCTTGAAAGAGCAGGTAAATGATGTCTGCAATTAGATGGAGAAATCTGGCAGGACAGGAAAGAGTAAAGGAGTTTCTGGATTCAGCCTTTCAGAAGGGCACTCTTGGTCATGCGTTTCTTTTTTGTGGTGAATCGGGAACCGGCAAGTTTGCCGCTGGAGTCGACCTTGCAATGGCTCTTCTGTGCAGTTCAGAACAGAACAGGCCCTGTTATGAGTGCGAATCCTGCCGTAAGGTGCGCCATTATGCTCACCCTGATTTTCATGTGATTATGCCTGTAGTCATGCAGAAGGAACACCGGGCATCCGATGGAAAGCTTACGACTGAGGGGTGGCAGGAGATTTCTACTTCCATTCAGAACCGGGTCGAAAATCCCTATGCTCCACGTAAATTTTCGTCAATACCATCTATTCCTTTAGAGTGGCTTAAGGAGATAAACCATGCTGTTATGAGAGGTCCTCTGGAGGGCGGAAAAAATGTTGTGATTATCGACGGGGTTGATCTTATGCAAAAAGAGTCGGCAAATGCCATGCTTAAGACTCTTGAGGAACCTCCTGAGGGATCGGTCATTATTCTGATGACTGAGCGTATTCATTCTGTTTTGCCTACTATAATATCCCGTTGTCAGATAGTGCGGTTTTCCTATCTGTCGCCAGAAGTGATTCGTTCGGAGCTGATATCGCGATACGGGGCGGATAAGGACCAGGCCCGCCTCGATGCGGCAATTTACACCGGATCGCTTGGGAAGTCGATAAGTTTATGGGAAAACCCCATGAGTGAAGAATCTGCTGAAGCTGTTGAATTCTGGGGGCACTGTGTTTCAGGAGATTGGGGTTCTCTGGCTGCGATGATTGACAGAATCAGTGAAGCAGACAGTTCCGGAGCCTATGGAAATTTCTTTTTACAAATTATGAATCTTATAAGAAGTTCTTTTTATAGAAAGCTTAAGGGTACTGAAAACTATATTATGAACCGGGAGATTCCGGTTCTTGACTTGAAAAATATCCGCTCTCCTGAAAAAATGGAGAAGCTGGTGATGGAGTGTGAGAGGGCAACAGGGCAGGTTCGTGTCCGCGCCAATATTTCACTTGTGCTTGTAAACTTCGCAATTTCTGTTATGGAGATATTGAATGGGGAAGAATAGTAAGCTTGTTGAGGTTGTGTTCAAGGGAGAACGACGTGCAATCTACCGGGACCGCAATGATCTTGAGATCGGTGAGGGAGAGTATGTCATTGTGGAAGCTGAGCGGGGACAGGATCTTGGCAAGGCCTCATGTGTCGGCTCTCTTGTGAGGCTTAAGCGTGGAAAGGGTGAGACCAGAAGTATAATACGGAAAGCAATTGACACTGACCTTGAGGCTATGGAGAAAAACAAGGAGAAGGAGAAGTCTGCTTTCAAAACATGTAAAGAAAAAATTAAAGAATACAAGTTGGATATGAAGCTGGTTGATGTAGAGATTCAGTTTGACGGCAGTAAAATCACCTTCTATTTCACTGCAGCCCAGAGGGTTGATTTCAGAGAACTTGTAAAAGACCTGGCTTCTATTTACCGAACCAGAATTGAACTGCGCCAGATTGGAGTCAGGGATGAGTCAAAGAGAATAAGCGGATACGGTGTCTGTGGAAGAAAACAGTGCTGTAGCGCATTTCTGAACGAATTTGAACAAATTACAACACAGATGGCTAAAGATCAGCAGCTTGCGCTCAATCCCTCGAAAATTTCCGGAAACTGCGGACGTCTTCTGTGCTGTTTACGATATGAGGACGAGGCCTATCTGGAGATTTTCAGACAATTTCCTCCCCTGGGGAGTCGCATTACCCTCAATGGGAAAAGAGGAATCCTTACTTATGTCAATATTTTCCAGAATAAAGGGCTCTTACATTACGAAGATGGGGGACAGGAATGGCTTGCCCCCGAAGATCTGAAGAAAGGAACTGTAGAAAATGTCACCTGAAGGTCCTTCAGGAGTAAAGAAGTTTCTTGTCACCAGCGCATTGCCTTATGCCAATAATGACATTCATCTGGGACATCTGCTCGAAGCGGTCCAGACCGATGTCTTCGTGCGATATCAGAAGCTGCGCGGCAATAAGGCTGTTTATATCTGTGCTGATGACACACACGGAACGCCAATAGAACTCTCAGCGCTTAAAAAGGGAATCTCCCCTGAACAGCTTGTGCATGAAGCACGGCAGGGACATCTCAGGGACTATGCCGGCTTTAATATCTCATTTGACATGTTCTATACCACAAATTCAGAAGAGAACAGGCATTACGCTGAGCTGATTTACGAAAATCTCAAGAAAAACGGGCTTATCGTTGAACAGGAACTCGATCAGTTTTATTGTGAGAAAGACAAACGTTTTCTTCCAGACCGCTTTATAATGGGAACCTGCCCCAGATGCAAAGCTCACGATCAATACGGTGATGTCTGTGAGGTGTGCGGCGCCACATACGAACCAACGGATCTGTGTGAGCCGCGTTGCTATATCTGTAAAGAGAAACCGGTGCTTAAGAAATCTAAGCATCTGTATGTACAACTTGGCAAATGCGAGGATTTCCTCCGCGATTTCATAAGCAATAAAGATGTCCTTCAGGAGGACATGCGCAATTTCGTGAAATCATGGATTGATGACGGGCTCAGGGAGTGGTGCATATCTCGTGACGGGCCATATTTTGGATTTAAAATACCCGGTACACAGGACAAATATTTTTATGTATGGCTGGATGCTCCTGTGGGATATCTCTCAT
>CAYLVN010000247.1:0-5675 GCA_964387115.1 uncultured Fibrobacter sp. | reverse complement strand
AAAGTTTGCGGAGTGATCTTACCCAGAGGAATAAGCATATTCAGTCTTCTTTCATTATCCTAAAAATCGCAGTTGGATGAGGCAAAAAACGTAACCTGTTGAGCGCTAAGGCTTTCAGGGATCTTGGTCTTATCACCTTGTCGATAAGACCTGCAACGCCTTCAAGCCTTATCATCCCAACATCTTACGGTTTTTTGCTATCCCCAACTGCGACTTTTAGGTTTAATGGCATATTTTTTTGTATTTCTTTCAATTTCAGCTCTGAATGGACCATCTTTTACCTAAAGTATGAATTATTTATGGTCTGATTTCCTGAAAAACGATAAAATTGAATAAAAAGCTAAAGTTTTCCTGATATCAGCCGATAAATATAAGGGGAAGCTGTATTTAGGAGAATTTTTACAGGGAGGTGACCATGCAAGTCCAAAGCACAGGGCCGCAGTTTGCCATCGGCGGACGCAGCACCGAGCGTGTGCTGAAGAAGACCAGCAGAGAGCTTCAGAAGATTCTGGAGCGCCTTTCAACTGCTAAAAGGATCAACCGTGCCAGTGATGACGCAGCCGGTTTATCTATAGCAGAGCAGCTCGATACCAGAATCCGCGGTTTCAAAATGGCTTCGCGTAACGTGGAAGACTCCATGTCTGCGCTCAACATAGCTGAGGGGGCTGGTAATCAGATTTCAAGTCTCCTTCAACGTCAGAGGGAGTTGGCGATTCAGGCACGCAACGACACGCTCAACGATAAGGACAGGAAATCTCTGGATGCGGAGTATCAGCAGCTTACTGCAGAAATAAACCGTATCGCATCTTCTGCTCAGTTCAATAGACAGGGTGTGAGCGGTGGGCAAGAGCTGGCATCGGGGAAAGCCGTAATTCAGGCAGGTTCTGAGGTTAACGATCAGATTACTTTTCCTGAGGTTAATTTCAGTGCCGCTGCTCAGGATCTGGCGCTTACTTCGATTGCTACTTCTGGTGATGCCAATACCGCCATTTCTGCTATAGACAATGTCATTAATTCGGTGAATTCACAGCGCAGCAATGTTGGAGCGGCTTTTAACCGTCTGGAATCCACAATAAACAACCTCTCTACTGCAGTAGTTAATACGCAGGCGGCAGAATCGGTATTGCGGGACCAGGATATGGCATCGGGACTGGCAGAGCTAACTAAAATGAGACTCCTTCAGGAAGGCGGGATAAAGACGTTCAGCAGATTCAACCAGATCACTCAGAACCACATTATGGGTCTTCTGGGATAACTATTGAATCCTGGGCAACCTGTATGAATTCTCCTTCTGAAACCGCCAGACAATACGCCAGCATGCAGATCCAGACAGCTTCCAATTCCCGTGTGATCTGCATGCTCCACGCTAAATGTGTAAGCCTCATTCAGAAAGCATCAGAGTTACAGGATGATCAACGTGGCAGGAGGCTTCTGCTGGATCGTGCGCAGAATATTCTTGCTGAACTGGAAAGGGTTCTGGTAGTAGATGATGATCTTTCGCAGGGACTCTTCTATCTTTACGATTACTGCTACTGTTTACTGGAGAACAGCGAAAAAGACAGCTACCGGCAGGCGATTTCCATTTTATCACTTCTGAGAGACACTTTCAACACTCTCCTGAGAGGGAGTTCCCAGTGACACTCTTTTTTTTCTACTGATAGAGCGGAAAAGAGGTAAGCTGATGCCAAATACCGCAACGGCGAATACCACAGCAAGAACTATACTTCCTATAACCCATTGAACAAACCCGGTTATAAAACCATTATCAGATGAAAGTTTTAAGAATGTCAGTATTGATGATATCATGGCTGCTGGAACGAAAATTTTTCCGGTCCAGACCCCGGCAGCTATCCAGAACGGAAGCAGGGGTGCAGATGAAACGCTGACACCCAGCAAAGCAAGGGGCCTGTTCAGACGGAATATGAAAGACAGTGCAAGAAGCGTTATCACCTGAAAACCATGGGTGGGAGAAATTCCCATAAAGACACCGAATGCAAGCGAGAATGCAGCTTTGGGCGGGGTAGTGTTGGCTCGCAATTCGTTTAGAACCAGGCTGACTACCTTTCCTTTTAAGTCAAGCCCTCCTGATTGAATCAGTTTTTTGGGAAGAAAAAGTCTGGAGATAGCCGCCTTTGAGTTTACTTTGCTGATGCGAAAAAAATCGCGAACAGGCCGGAAGTGGGAAACTCTCTGGGCTGGAGGCTGGTAAAGAAGATGGACCGGAATGCTTTTTACCGGGATGCTGTTCCATGCTGCGCATATCAGGATCTCTATTTCGAATTCATAGCGCTGGCCGCTGCATGGGATTGGGGCGATTTTTTCCAGAGGGTAGGAACGGAATCCGGACTGAGTATCCCGGACATAGATACCGGTATAAGCTTTGTACCAGAAAGCTCCAAAGCGTCGTCCGATGCGTGATCTTGCAGGCTGCGGGGTACCACCCTCAACTGGTATGATTCTGTCGCCAATGTAAAGTGCAGATGGATCCTCTTTTATTTTATCGAGAAAAAGCGGGATGTCATCTGCAAGATGCTGTCCGTCTGCATCGACTGTTATTGCGTGTGTAAATCCTTTTTCCCGTGCAACCCTGAATGCTTCTTTAAGAGCAGCACCTTTTCCGCGGTTTTGAGAAAACTCTATGAGGGTTATGCCGTCCTCTTTCCGGAGCAGTTCTCCGGTATTATCGGTGGACCCGTCATTTACCACTATTACATCCGGCACATACCTTTTGACATCTGAGATTACACCAGAGATGGTGAGTACATTATTATATGTCGGGACTATTACTGCAGTCCGTATCGATTCCACTGAACCTCTCTTTTACAGGGCTAATTTGCAAGTGTCTGATGGCGCCAGTCCAGAATGCGTATTTTTTTACGTGAAGCGCCCCTTAACGACTGAATGGTAGCCGTATTGGAGATCAGAATCGGGAAGTTTACCCTTGCGACTGCACGCAAATGATTTGAAATTTTCTCTACTGAAGCCGGAGTTGCTGCTACATGAATGGCAACTCTGTCTGACAGAGAATCATCATTTTCCAGCACTATTATATAATCACCGATCTCATCGAGTGCATCTAAAGCGTTGGTTATTGTCAGAGGATAGACCGTTGTCCCCCTCAGTTTGATCATCTGAGATTTACGTCCCAGGATCGGTCCTATCCGCATAGTGTTTCTTCCACAGCCGCAGGGTTCGGAAATGGAGAATGTAATATCTCCTGTCCGGTACCTGACAAGTGGCATGCCTTCCACTCCAAGTGGTGTGACAACAAGCTCGCCCGGTGTGCCGTCTGGAACCACTTTCCCGTTTTCATCGATTATTTCTGTAAAGACAAGTTCCGGATGTGCATGTCCGCCCAGCTGGTATTCACATTCGCAATAGGAAACCGACATTTCTGTTGATGCATAGGTTGAAAATACTTTTGCACCCCAGAGTTGCTCGATAGCCTGGCCGGTTGAGTTCAGCTCCATGTTCTGGGTACGGAGTGATTCCCCGATGCAGACAATCTTTTTAACGGGGCTCTTCACTGTATCGTAATTTGCTTTTGCTAGTTCATGCCCCAGTTTTTTGATAAATGAGGGAACGCCGACAAGAACTGTGGGTTGAAGCATCTCGATATAGTGCTTCTGCATCTCAAATGGGAGAACCCCGATACGCATTGTGTTTGCACCCAGCAGCGTCATTCCTCTGTAATAAGCCATACCTGCTATAAAGAGCCGGTCGAGGCTTACCATGATCTGTGCATTGTCATCGGGATTGATTCCTATTGAATGAAATGAGAGTGCTTCATTAAACGCCAGGCGCTCAAGGTCGTTTGTAGTGAGTGCAAAGCGGACAGGCTTGCCGGTAGAACCGCTTGTGACTACTGTTTCTACTACTGCCCGGGGATCGATACCCAGAAAACGATCATTGTGTTCTGCAAGTGTAGCCTTGCTTGTAAATGGAATGCGCTGAAAGTCTTCGATTGTCTTTATATCTTCAGGAGAGATATCCCATAGAGCATCCCGGTAATAGGGGGAAACCTCTTTAACATGTTTTACGTGATTGCGCAAAGCCCTGAGGGTCTTTGCCTGTATTTCATCGCACGACAGAAATTCCCATGAATATTCAGGTTTAAAATCCAATGATCACCCCTCCTGCAGGAAAGAACTGAAATTGGTAAATGGGTGTTTCACTCTGGTGACGGTTAGAATACATATATGTCCAGATATTCTTTCTATTATAGATATTCTGAAGATCAAAATAGTAAATCATCTGAAGAAATCCAAAGCCGTAGCGTCTCTCAAAGCGAAGATCGAGTCTGTGATAATCTGGATATTGTGAAGAGTTCAATGTTTCCTGATTTATCACCCAGCGCTTAAAATCTTCACTCCAGACAGGTTCTGTTCTGGGGCGTCCGCCAAGATATCTCCATTTTGCTGAAAGTTCGACGCGGTCGGCAATGGGAATGATCGGTGAAAGTGCAATGAGCCACCACGAATCATGAATATCTTTATACCACTGTTTTTCGATGAGATCAATTTTATAGCCGCCGGAAACTGTCAGGGCGTTGCGGAAATCAAAATCACCTCTGTACCACTCTCCGTTTTTGCCCGGCCTGGGGTCAGCATATTCGGATCTGGAATGGGAGTAGGCAGCGGTGAGGAAGAAATTCTTCGTCAGTTTTTTCTGGAAGAAAAGCTCGATGCCGTAGCTGCGGCCTTTTCCTATTGATAAAAGAATGTCGGATTTATCCAGACTGTCTCTTGTCGTAAGTGACTTGTCCACCGCTACGTCATCATACTGTTTGTAAAAAGTCTCCAAGACTGTTTTAGCGGAGATTTTCTTTATCAGGTATTCCACTCCCAGAATACCGGTCGCAGCCCTTCTGGGCCTGAGATTTCTATTCTTTTTATCTGCAACAAGATCGGCGTAGTCGGGGTCCTGGTACTGTATGCCAAAGGAACCGGTGATGTCGACTCCAGACTCAAAAGAATAAACAGCTCCAAGCCGGGGGGAAATGTAGCGGCTTTGATTAAAAGTAAAACCGTCAATGCGGACGCCTGGAATGAGTCTAAGGTTGCCAAGGGGATACAGGATGCCCGAAACAAACCCGCCGTATTTATACGCGATCTCATGAGAATTCGCTTCTTTGTGAAAATACTTTCCTGTGTCAACAGTATCCGGACGTTCCCAGATATCTACATCGAAATCGCATCGTCTGGCCAGAACACCTGCCTGAATACGGGCATTGCGGGGCAAATGGAGGGATCCCTGCAGTTTGATGGTTTGTTCCTGCTCCATCGATTCATTGACAAAGAAAGAATCGCGGATTGTTTCACCGGATTCGTTTCTATCGGAATACTCAAATCTCTCGAAACTGTTACCTACACCCGAAACGGTGAGCAGTGTGGAAAAACTCTCTCCCCATGTCCCTTCCCAGCTGATTCCGGAGGCATAGACCTTCCCTCCAGCCTCGATCTGATCGCCTTCAGTGCCTATATCCTCGCTGGCGTTGGCGATCTCTATGCCGTTATCGCCGTAAATAAAGTTTGCGTATAATTTATGATCACCGATATTCTGATTTATTTTGGCCTGTAAACCCCAGTACTGGGGAATCGCGGTTGTGGCAGAGTAGCGGGCGAACAGGTCCAGAAAGCTCTTTGTAGCCGAGGCCATGAATGTTCCACCGCTCC
>CAYLVN010000246.1:0-5680 GCA_964387115.1 uncultured Fibrobacter sp. | reverse complement strand
CCCTTTTCCAAGCCTTGTTCCAGACCTTGTTCCAGACCTTGTTCCAGTCCCTGCTGCAGTCCCTTTAAAATCAGCGCTGAGCCAGTTTGGGCCGGCGTCCTCTTCAAATTCCGGACAAAAAACATGTAGAACCGGAGCACCACGATCTTCTGTACCATTTTCAGTTTTAATATCCCCTTTCTTACCTCTTATATGTCGATGTAGTCTACCCGCACGCTGGATTAGAAGGTCTATCGGGGCAAGATCTGTAAACATCTCATCAAAATCAAGGTCCAGCGATTGTTCAACGACCTGCGTTGCAATCAGGACTCTTCCATATCGCTCATTTTCACCAGACTCTTTACCAAAATTCTTTATCGCATTATCTTCTATCCGAATTCTGTCAATCATGGCAAACCGGCTGTGGAATAGGGCTATTTTATCATCAGGTATACCTGATTTAGAAAGATCATAAAAAGCTCTTCGAGCATCTTTTACTGTATTACGTACCCAGCATACGCATTTTCCATCGTTAGATTTTTCAATAATATTTGTCAGAATTTTCTCATAAGAATGTATAAAGTTTACTTTTACCTTCCGCTTCAGTTCATTTCTGGTGTCAACTTTCATGGGGATCACAGTGTCAGAATCGACTTGTGTGAGCAACGGAAAATCTTGTGTGTCTGTCAACTCTGTAAAATTGTCATTTCCTTTCAATCCACTTTGAAATGCGTTTATAAGCCCGGCTCTTTTTTTATCAGGGATAGTGGCGGAAAGAATAATTGCAGATCCACCTCCCTGCGCATGGGCTTTAAGGAGTACAGTGAGCAAATGTTCCGTATAAGGATCATAGGCATGGACTTCATCAACGATCAGAACTTTGCGTTTCAGACCTAACAAGCGTAACGACTGATGCCGTGCCGGAAGAATTCCTATTAATGCCTGATCGATTGTACCGATACCGATATCGGCCAACAGAGCTTTTTTCCGGTTATCTGCAAACCACAGATTGCAGTACGTACCAGCATCACCCTCAGATTCGTATTGAAATCCATTTTTCTGTGGCTGTATAGAAACGGATTCTGAAAATTCTTTTAACAGGTGACGTGCTCCATGTGAAAGAATCAGTGATGGTATTTCTGTATCTAAATACAGTTTCCGGTAAGCTTTACACATTCGGTTGTACATTGCATTCGCTGTAGCCATTGTCGGCAGTCCGAAATATAGACCATCCATATCACATTCAGACATTAAACGCGCTGCAAGAATGATAGCGGCTTCAGTCTTACCCGACCCGGTTACATCTTCGATAATGAAAAGTTGGGGGCCGGAAGCCAGTTTAATCTTTTCGGCAATACTTTGAAGCGGTGAGGGTGTGTTAATAAAAGGAAATATATCCTTAGTTCCTGTAAAAGTCTGTTTTCGGGCAGGTACCCAGTTTGCTTTCAAAACGGCTTTCTCAGCCTGTGGAATAGCGGTGTTTTCCCAATAATCTTTCAGATTGACAGGATTAGAATAATATGGAAAATTTTCCATATCTGATCCAATCCAGTCAGATAAAACACAGAGTCCTGCCAGTTGCCAACTGACTTCATTGATTTTCTTTTTAAAATCCTTTTCCATTGCAGGCAATTCAGTAAGTAGCGGCTTGAACAAGTCTAAACATTCAGTAACAAACGTGTTCGCCGCTTCAAAGTCACCAGGACTAAAGTAAAGTGAATTACGAAGCATTGCACCCCCGCCTTGCGCACTCTCTTTTGGCGGTATACCATGGTGCCCTGTTCCAGAACGGATTAACAAATCTATATACTGTGAGAGATCCGGGCATTTACTGCTTAACTGAAAAGAAATACTCTGCTGGTCATTTTTCCGTTCACCACGCCAGAGGCTGAAGCCTAATGAATCATGCCGCTCAATGTAAGCACCTGCGCTCTGTTTCTCAAAAAATTGCAAATAGATTTCTGGGATCAACCACTGAAATGTATGTGAAAATTTACCAATATCATGAAGAACCAATAAGAAAGTGAATAACTCCCGAACAAGAGTTGACGAAAGTTTAAGACGATTTGCAATAGCAATGCATTTGTTACATTCCGGATTTAACAAAAACCACCCTACCGCCGCCACATCGAGACAATGGTACGGCAATAAATGGTAGTCATACCCCCCATCTTCTCTCTTCCTTGCCTTCCCCCAATATTTATAATACAGATTGTTCATTACCCATCCCTGAAAAATCGAGCCGCAGTTTCAGAAAAAGGTCCTCTAATCATCCTACCTTCCCTCTAATCCGAAACTGCGTACTCCAAACAACTTAAAGTATCAATTTAAACAAACACACTCTCAAATCATGAGAGTATCAATTTTTTTCATAAATTTTCCCCATCTGCCCCACCATCCTCCGCACCTCATCCCTCAGCTCCTGCGGTCCCTTAACCTCTGCCAGCACCCCCCATTTCAGAATATCCATTATCAATTCTCTGCTGTCGCTGTAGGGAATTTTCAGAGTTAAGGAGCCGTTGGGGTTATGGGTACATTCCTGGAAAGGGTGCCACTTCTCTTTTTCCACCTCTTCGGCGGCTATTCCGCGGAACTCAATTTCAGCGGTTGCCTTTGGCGTTCCGGTAAAGATCCCGAAAGAGGCTCCGTAGTATGAATCGAGTTCTTTTTTATTTACATCCTTGTATTTGCCTGAGATCTTTGCACAAGCCGTTATGCGGTCTATGGAGAAGGTGCGCAGGCCGCCTCTCTTATGGCACCAGGCATCAGTATACCAGTTGTCCCTGTAGCGGACAATTGCCTGTGGAGAAATCTCTCTTTTCGAAGGCTCTTTTCCCAGCGGCTTGTGGGTTACAAGCAGGCGTTGTCTGGAGAGAACCGCCGATGCCACGGTTTTGAGGATTTCCGGGTTTACATTGCGATGTTCCACGGAGATCAGCTTAACCCCCCTGTGCCACCTTGCAGACTTTATCTTCTGCAGCTTTATCAGCGAATCCAGTTTGGCTCTGAAAGGCTTGAACGTATCTGCAAAGAGCCCCTGCGAGAGGTCATCAACTGCCTTATCAAGAATGGCAAAAGATTGAAGTTCCTGTGAGGTAAACCAGATCCCCGGAAGCTCAAAACTTTCACCCTCTTTCAGGTTGTAAAAATATCCTTTGGACCTCCTGCTGAACTCAATGGGCGCTCCCATTCCGTAAAGAAATGCCCGCAGCCTGTAAAATGTGGCCTTTGAAAACTTCAATTCATGCGTTATATCATCCAGGGGCACAGGAAATCTGCTGTCTGAAAAGAGACGGTGAAGGGAAAATATCTTTTCCAGTTTTTCCATAGAATATCTCCATTTAAGGTTCTGGAAATCGTAAATTTGACTGTTAATCATCGGGTAAAGCGTAAATATTAATATTAATCATATTGTGAACTGATGTAAATACTTTTTTTGCAGAGGACAGTGACTTGAATTTGTTAATTTATTTGTTCCCTGTATAAATCTTCCGGAAAAGAGATCGCTTTAACCTGAAAGTCGCAGATTGGGAGAGTTTGAGATGATAAGGCTTGAAGGCGTTGCAGGTCTTATCGACAAGGTGATAAGACCAAGACGCCTGAAAGCCTTAGCGCTCAGCAGGTTACTGTTTTTTGCCTCATCCAACTGCGATTTTCAGGTTAAACCTAATTTGCCAATCAGGCGGTGATTGTCTTTGTTAACCCGGAAAAATATTCCATAAAAGACGAGGAAGAAAAAGTGCTGCTTATAATAAGAAGCTGACACGTAGAAAGTCTTGCCCATGACGGTCTTCCGGCATGGATAATGGTTCGTCACCTTCAGCAGGGGTTTTAGGGGCCAGGAAACGGCCCCTACCAGATTCTTATGCTTTTATCCTAAATTGTCCACCAGGTAGTGTTTGGTGTAAGCCAATACTCCATATTTTCTGAATCCATAAACATTTTTATTCGTAATTCATAATTTTCTTCAGAAAGAGGTTGTTCTCTATTTTGATGCCATAGGACAGAATTATTAAGATTTGTGCATTCATGAAAGGCAAAGATCTTTTGGAAGAGGGCGCCCCCTCTTGCGCTACAGCCTGTCCAGGACGCCAGTCTTCCGCTATCACCCCGTGTTGTCCACCATTTGTGCAGGCAGGTATGGCTATCACATTTGCAAACAACCTTGCAGCCGCACTGACGAACTGGTGGTAGATTAAAACGGGTTGTAGCCTGGAAGAATTCAAGCATGCACGTATTTCACAGGTCAAGGCCTGTACCATCCATTACTGTTCAGCAACAAACAACCTGCGAACCGACCTGTCTTCAGGCCTGCTGATACTGACAAGCAGGGCGTTGCCGGAATAATTTTCAATTGTCATTTCAACCGGGTTTCCTGAGATCCGGGCATCCTTCAGAAGCTTTCCTGCCATGTCAAAAACCTGTACAAAGTGAATACTGTCTCCAAGACCACCGATGGTCAAGCTTCCGCTCTTATAACTCAGGCCTGGCGCATCATCCTCAACAGCACCATAAGAAACAACGTTTTTCAGAGGTTCCCATCCGGTTGCTTCTTTGATTATGTTGATAAGATTCTCCGCCATTATCCGGTGATCCTTCAGCGATGGGTGCCAGTCAAGGGCAGTATTTGAGGATGTATATTCCATGTACCAGATATCATCGTGACCATCAGCCTTTTCCTTCTTTACAATGCCATCAACAAGTCTGGTCATAAGATTCGTAGGCCATACCGAAGTAGCCGCACAGACTATTTTTACGCCGGGGTAGCGGCTCCTTATGGATGAAAGAAAGGCATGGTATCTGGAAACGTAAACAGAAGAATCGGTGTACGGGGGCGGGTCCTGGAAATCGTTTATGCCGATATTTACTACCACCACCTGAGGGATCCAGGAACTGAAATCCCAGTCCGGACTCTTCCCGGTAAGATTCATCTGTGAAATAAGAGTCTTTTGGTAATAGTACGGGAGTTCTTTTCCGGGCATATAATTAGCATAGTTCCTTACGAGCCCCCGCCCTGAGTATGCGTTAATCTGATACTGGGCGCCAAAGGCTCTGGCTGCCACAGGACCGTAAGAGAGAGAGGTGTTTGTCGAGGCAAAACAGACATGATCATGCAGTGCCGCAGATACCTCTCTTGATGTAAATTCATTGCCGTATCCTGCAGAATGAGAATCTCCGATAAATTCGATCTTTCTCTCCGGAGCTTCAGGAGGCTCAAGCAACTTCTTACCCTTATCGAGGATAAATCCATAAAAATGAGATGTCTCGAGGTTTGATTCACTTCTTTTTGTCAATAGCAGATCATGTGCCCTGTCTTCAAGTTTCTCTGCAATCGTAAATGTGTCTTTTTCCGCAGAAACCGTGATTGTCGATTGAAGCTGCCCGTCAACATAGGCATCATACCTGTTTTTTCCAGACAAAACCGCCCGGCATGATGTTCCCTCGAATCTTGCCTTGATGTAAACACCCGGCCAGTCAAACCCGGGAGCTTCCGGATTTGTAAAATCAAATCTTCCGAAATACTGTATGCCCGGATTATCGGACCTTATAAAATTTGTGCAATCAACCATAAACAGCAGTGCCGCCAGACAAAGATTCAATGGAATTGTTTTCACGCATATTTCTCCTCTTTTTTGAGCCCCGGGACAGGACAAATCAACGAAGAGGTATAAGTGCAATTCGCCCTGATCCGGGTGCATAA
>CAYLVN010000245.1:0-5705 GCA_964387115.1 uncultured Fibrobacter sp. | reverse complement strand
TGGATAATGATTCGTCACCTTCAGTGGGGGTTTTAGGGGCCCGGACACGGCCCTCTACCATATTCTTATGCTTTTTTCCCAAATTGTCCACCAGGTAGTGTCTGGTTTTGTAAGCCCCAGAGAGTGCTCCATAATTTCTGAATCAACAAACAAGGTTTCATCCGGGTATCAGCCCGGAGTTTCTTACCATGGCTGAAACAGGAGTCTACTCCCCAACTTCTGACAAAACATCAAAAAGCCCCAGCTTAGCCTTCACCTTCAGAATTCGGCACACAGCTTTGTCGACTTGGTTTGCTATAGCCGGGTCGTTTGCGGCCAGCGAGGTAATCACATCGAGCATGATCGGCACCTTCTGAGGAAATGTGATCATAAGCATGTCGTTTCCGGCAAGCACCGCCCGCTCAACCAGAGCGGCAAAAACCGAATCCGGGTACACCTTTCGGTAGTTCTTCAACGAATCCCCCAGCATGAAACGCCGGAGCGATTCGCCATAGAGATCATCGGTCATGACTATCAGGTCATCATTGCCGTTGCGGGCACGGGAAACCATCTGCGAGGAAAGCACCGCGGGAATATCATCGGCCTGATGATATCGGATGCTGTTCATCATGACACCATCAATGAGCGAATCCATGGCACGAAAGACTCCTGCATAGCCGCTGATGGCTTGTGAATCGGCCTGGCTGTAGGAGATCTCCAGGTCACTGTTGGTGGTGACATCATAGCCTGGAAAATGCTTGGCGATACAACGCACGCCATGACGGGAAAAGCCCCGGATAAAGGCACCCGCCGCGGGAGCAATCTGATCCACACCATCGCCGAATGATCGTTTTTTTATCCCCATGAAAGTGATCTGGTTTTGGGCATTAACCGTCGGATCCAGCACTGGAGCAAGGTTGATGTTGATGCCAAGCCACGCAAGTTTTTCTGCCATCCTCACGGCATGCCCCTCGATTGAATCAGGGCTCCATCCGCTGATATTCGCAGCCGAAGGCAGGTTTTTATAACCTGGAAGAGCTGAGAGCCGGTTTACAGATCCGCCCTCCTGATCGATGGTGACAAGGAGGGGTATTGGCAGTCTGGTTTGGGCATGATGCAGCTCCTGGCGCAGAACCTCAGGTTTTTTAAGCATGTGCTGCATGATAAGCACGCCGCCGACCTGATGCTTTTCCAAAAAATCGAACGGTGAGTAGTAAACCAGGATCATCTGCCCGGCCTTTTCCTCAGGACTCATGCCCCTCACAAGTGAATCTATAACCTCACCAAAGGCCGCAGAAACGCTGATAAATGCAACTATGGTCATAACCAGAACAGAAAATCGTTGTCGATGCACCAAAAGAATCTTATCTCCCTTTGAGAAACAGTGATTGTTGAACTGAAAAGGAACTGTAATTTTTTTCTGATATCATTTCGTGGTGGTTTAGAGATGAAGAGTTGCCAAAAAAATCTAAGTTTTCCTTGAGGTTTATACGAGGTATAATACAATAATATACTTCATAATAATGAATACCAAACGATTAAAACACAGCCCGACCATGCCATATAGCTGGCTGTATTCAGTAATGTGATCAATATTTCAGTTGCTCTTATTTACAACGTTTAAATCCTGAACCGGCTCTTTTGCACAAAGATTTTTATCCTTTGAAACCCTTTTTGCTTTTCCGGCCGATTTTACCGCTATGACAATGAGTCCGCAGGAAAGCACGATCATGAGGATATCGGCCCCAAGGAGCAGATAATTATGGCCCAGGAAATACCTTTTAAGAAGAAACACAAGAGAAAAGAGTGTCGTGACAATCATGAAAAAAGCCGGGATCAGAAGAAACACGTTCTTTTTTCTGTTAGCCGCCATCCAGACAGCCAGAGTAATTAAAGTCAATGCAGCCAGGAGCTGGTTTGCGGTGCCGAAAACCGGCCAAATTACATTAAATGCATTTGTGAAAGCCAGTATCAGCATCAGAGAAACCGATAAGCCTGAATTAAAGATGTAGGTTTTCAGAAATTTCGGGGGGTTTTTGAACAAAATCGACCAGAGTTCCTCAAAAAGGTAGCGGTTGATCCTTACTGCTGTGTCAAGAGTAGTCGCCACAAACCCTTCAACCATCAGAATACCAAACACAGTACCGAATGCCACCGGAATATGCAGACCTCTGTACATCAGTCCGCTCATCGCCAGAGCAAAGGCCAGAATGGGGTTAGACTTGCCCGATTCAGGATAAACGATATTTGTGTACTCCTGGAAATTTATACCACAGCTGAGCGCAATAATGACCCCTACAGCCAGAACCGTTTCCAGAAGCATTCCTCCGTATCCTATAGTCCTTGCAGATTTTTCACTTGTAACCTGTTTTGAAACTGTTCCTCCGGCTACCAGGGCATGAAAACCGCTTATGGCTCCACAGGCTACGGTAATAAAAAGGAATGGCCAGATAAGGCCTATTCTGGGAGTTGCATCTGCGATATTAAATGATGGCGCCTCAACAGAGACTCCTGATATACCGGCTCCGATTGACCCTGCAACAAGAAGAATAATCCCTCCGTAAAGGATAAATTTATAAAATCCCTCGGCTGCAGCAGTATCCATACTGGCGCACCTGCCGCAATAAGTGTATAGATTGCCAGAATAATCATCCATGCCTTTACACCGAGATTTACAGGCCATACTATGCCGACAACAACCGAGATTATACAAATAAAAATAGCTGCCGGAACCGTAATCTTTAGACTTACGTTCCTGCGGTAATTCAAGAAGCCAATAAGGGGTGCAAAAAGGGTTATGATGATAACGGATGTGGAAGCTATGCCTCCAATCTTCCCCATCGCCATGCCGTCCTGTACAACCGTCTTCAGCAGATTCTGGTCTGATGGAAGCTTCATCATCTCAAGAGAAACCAGGGAGGTCAGGGAGGTTGCGGATGCGACCAGAAAAGAAGAGGTGACAAGAAGGATCATTACAATCGTAAAAGCGATCATCAGGGCGAACCCTGAATCCCCCAGTGATTTTCGAGCAATCTCGGCGATAGATCTGCCTTTTTCCCGAATTGACACAAAGAGAGTTACATAGTCGTGGACAGCACCGATAAAAATACCGCCGATAAGCACCCACAGCCACACCGGAACCACTCCATATATTATGGCCATCGTAGGTCCGATTATCGGGCCCGCTCCTGCTATCGATGCGAAGTGGTGCGCAAAAACAACAGGGCTCTTTGTGGGACAGTAATCAACACCATCATTGAGCTCTACTGCAGGTGTAACCCGCGAAGGATCTTCACCAAGAACTTTAGAAATAAAACCTGAATAAAAACGGTATGCTAAAATCAGTACAAAAACAGCTCCAAGTAAAAGCCAGAGTACGTTCATAATGTCTCCTGTGCGAACTTCAGCGAGAGTTGAAATGAAAACTTGTCAAAAAGCCTCAATAAAATATCATCTTTGCTGCATAAATGTAAAATGACAATGTAAAGAGATCTGCTGATCCGGAAACCCAGAGGAGCGGAAGAAACGATTGGTAGAGCCGTTGTTTTTGAAAAGCTCAGAAACATAAAAAGAAGATTTGAAAGATAATGTAGAGAAAATAAAAAAAGGGAACTCTCAATGAAAGTTCCCTTTATAGTCCCTAGGGGAATTGAACCCCTGTTGCAGGAATGAAAATCCTGTGTCCTAACCACTAGACGAAGGGACCAAAATTTCAATTCGGGCATTAATATACATTTACTTTTCTATCAAGGCAATATTTTCTGTACCAATTTGCCCGAAAGAATCGTTTTCACCACGATCATACCCGATAGAGATGTGCACCAGAGTTGCCATGACGGCTCTCTATCATACCTGTTACTACACCCCGCTCTTTACGATTTTTCGCGATTTCCACCACAGCCACAGTGTGGTGAGATATGGAAACGTAAACAGGGCTACAATCACTGGAAACAGAAGCTTTCCAATAGAACTCCTGATCCCGGTTGCCCCTTCAAACTGAAACAGATTATCCATAAAAACCGGTTCGAAGTCAATCCGGATATTCTGAAACTGCCCGGTTAAACCGTGCTGAACAGCCTGAAAGAATCCATAAATGAGCCCCATAACGGAGGGATCCTCAACCCCGGCTTTGATCCTCATCTGAAACCTGTCAAACGCTACGATATAAAAAAAAGAACGCAACACCCTGACCAGCCATTTTGTTACTTTTCTGCGCCACCTGCCATCACGAAGGAAGAACAGTACCCTGTTTCTTTTCAGCTTATCTATTATGCCGTCACCTTTTTTTGTGCCATCTTCCATTTTTTCTTTTTTTAACTCAGGTTCCGGCTTTACACTGTCGCCCTTTTCCCGGCCTGAAAAGCTGTCTTCAAGAGGAGCTTCCGTACTCCCGGCGTTGTCTTCATCTTCAATGTCATCTCTGCCAGACGGTTCCGCAGCAATTCTGTGTTCCTCTGGCGTTTTCGAATCGGTCTTTACCTTTTCCGCGGATAGATTCTCAGGCATGGGGATTTTATGCTCAGAATCATCTTCGTTTTTCGTCATTATATGAAACCAGAGCAGTTTGGCCGCAAGATTCTTGCTGGTAAAATCATAAGCAACATTCAAAAATCGTTTATTCAGCCACCAGAACCTGACTTCGCCTGTGATATTCTCTTCGGTTCTGGAAAATTCAGTGCCGATATAGAACGGTGAGAGCAGAAGTATAAGGATAAGAAGCAAAAACAGGCCGGCGATAATCAATGCAGTGTATAGAAGTATCGTCCAGATCATCTTTTCTCCAGGTTACCCTGCAGGCGAAAGATTCAGATCGGGCACGGAAGAAAGCTCTTGTGGCACAGGCTCTAGGAGAAGGCCGCTTTCAGTAATGACCTGATCCATAAGGATATCATGGTAATCAAAAGGAAGGGCGCTGCGGCTTATCTGGCAGTCAAAAGCAAATCCATACAGAGGGATTCTGCCTTTTAGATCCCGCAGGAAATTGTCGTAATAAGACTTTCCCCTGCCAAGCCTCCCTCCGAGTGTATCAAAGGCAACTCCCGGACAGACAATAAGCTGAAGATCGCTTTTAAAAAAGTTTCCACGCAGCTCGGTCCGCGGCTCGAGAATGTTCATTTCGCCGGGCAGAAGGTCCTCAGAAGGATTTCTGATCTCTGCAAGTCCTAAATTGTGTGATCCGCTGATACAGAACGGTACCACAACCCTTTTGCCAATCTGAAGCATATCAGCTATCGCAGATCTGGTTTCCACCTCACTTCCGGTATCTACATAAATCATTACTGCTTTAGCGTTTCTGAAATGATCTGTAGATTTGAGATATTCATAAATCAATCCGGATTTTTCCAACCGCACAGAAGGTTCCAGTTTTTTGCGCTGTTCGATGTATCTGGTACGCATCTGATCTTTTTGCACGTTAACTCCATTGGTAACAGCAGAATAGGGCTCATTCACACCTGCGATATCATCAAGTTCCCGCTTCAGTTTCTCACTGTATCGACGAAACTGAGCCATGAAACCAGCCACTTTACGTATGAAGCCGGGCAGTTCTTTGGATCCGAAAAAAACCAGTACCAGAGTCAATACAACAAGTACTTCTGAAAAACTCAGACCTGTATTGATTCTTTCCTCCTCCCGCAAAAAGCGGCAACTAAAATACTGATCAGGTAAAGAACCAGAAGGGGCAGGGCCATAAGAAGCTGTGAAAGCACATCAGGGGGCGTAAGCAC
>CAYLVN010000244.1:0-5723 GCA_964387115.1 uncultured Fibrobacter sp. | reverse complement strand
AAAGAGCTTTGGTTTCATAACCTGATGTGACAGCCCTGATAACCGAGCGAAACTGCGGAACAAGAATCACCTCTTCGTAAATCGGCCCGACCGTCTTGTATACCTCCGGAGCTTTTTCAGGATCAAGGTGATAGAGAAGACTCACTTCAAGACCCAGAGAAAGTCCTTCCTGAGTAGGAACACTGGTTGCCTCTTTGATCTCTCTTGTTTTTATGTTCATCTTTACCACTTTGGCAAACGGATTCACCAGATTGATGCCGGGTTTTAATACATTGCTGGAAACATTTCCGAAAAAGTCAACAACACCGACATTTCCGGCCGGAACGACCACTATAGACTTGTAAATCAGTAGTGCAGAACCGGCGAGAATTGTGATTATTCCAGTGGGTTTAGGATTGGGAACGTTTCTGCTGGCCGGAGAAGCAAGCAGAATAATACCAAGAACGATAAGCAGCAGTGCTATAAAAAAAGCCATCAAATATCTCCTTCTGTTTTAATTTAGTAAAGCTGACGCATTATATCCCACATCTTCTGCATCGACATGGAATTCTGGTTCGGCCCTAATGCATCTTCGGTATTAATATCCTTCAGGTTACCGGATATGATATTTTTTCCGGCAAGCACACTTGCGCTCAATTGAAGTTGAAGACCGACATTGTTTTCAGTGATTACATTCCCGGAAAGAAGCGGGGAGGCAAAATCAGCGGCTATACCGTATGTATTACGGTAAAACCTGCAGTTCTTTACAGGCGGAGCAGCTTTCTTTGTACAATAGAGCCCGTAGTGATTACCCGCAAATTCACATGAATCAAACGATGGATTAGATTCCCAGACAAGATTTCTGAACGCGCCTTCAAAACGGCAGTGCCTGAAAACTCCATGAGCCTGCTTGCCCACGATTTCAATTCCCTTCCAGGCAGGGGTTTCACGCGAACCACGCGCCCGGTCCACACTGGAAAAAATAATCTGCTTGTCTGAAGTTCCCTCTGCGATGACAAGTCCACTTATACGTAAAGTACGATACCCTTCAAAAAGGATCCTCACTCCAGGAGCTATCACAAGCGTTGTACCAAACGGAATCTCAACATCCTGCTGAAAAACAGTATCGGCTGTAATTTCAATTTTCACTGTTCCTGCAGCAAATCCCTGTACAGCGCAGAAAAACATGCATATTAATAGAATGTT
Organism: uncultured Fibrobacter sp.; assembly: GCA_964387115.1. GTDB lineage: Bacteria > Fibrobacterota > Chitinivibrionia > Chitinivibrionales > Chitinispirillaceae > JAAYIG01. The sequence continues at coordinate 4,538 of CAYLVN010000244.1, read as the reverse complement.
GTGCTTCATAATACCGGGAACCCGCTATTCGATAATTTCCATGTGAACGACCTCTTTCCAGCTCATACCCGGGTAGTCATCTGTAAGGGGCACATCAAATTCTGCATGAGCGCTGCTGATCCGCTTTGAAGTAAGGTCAAGCTGCACCCTTCCGGTACCCCTGCCGGCCAGCGGAAGATTATCCAGCGATCCGGAAGTATCAGGGTTGAGCAGTTCGATTCTGTATGAAAATTTCCAGCTTACAACCGCGAACCTGGAGGTAGACTGGTACACACTGTCAAAAATAAAAGACTGATAGAGATGCCCGATTGCATCACCGTGATTTGTCTGGATCGGGAACTGCCGGTCACGGTCCCATTTGTCACCTGGACCAACAGGTGTCTCTGGAAACACCGGAAGCACCTTTGCAAAACTCCTGAAGAGATCCCATCCCCCGATATTGACCACAGGCACTTCTGTTGTATCAATCAGATTCAGTGCCCCCTCTTTCGGTGAGAAAAACAGAGATACATTATCAAATTGCTGTTCGAGATTCCGGATCTCCTGTTCAACCAGAAAATCGGAATTGATTCTTGTCTGCTCTGTTTTGAGTGTAATAACTTTTTTATTAACCGGTGAAATACCGCCCTGAAGGTAAGTTCTGAGACTGCTGCTGAAGAGCTGAGGAATACTGTCAGGCGTTACTTTCCCTTTAATATCTACTCCTAGCAGATAGCGCCATGATTTTGCATTTTCAAAATCAATATTGAGGAAAATTCTTTCACTTTTCTGACAGGAGACCGCAAACAGAAGTGTTATCACCAGCAGAACCGGCTTGAACCGTGTCATATAAGAGCTGTGTTTTGCTTGCATTCGTTGCTTCAGATAGATACAATTGAAATTAGGAAACAAACTTTAATTATAAATGATGCCTTTTATATTATGAAATCTCTGCTGAAAAAAATCAAACACGCATCTTCTCCCTTTTTTAAGAGATCAAACTCAAACCAACTGCATATTGTACAGTTCCGGAACAGGAAAGTCTACAATCTGGTCACTGTAAAGGCACTCCTTATCACTACCATCTTTGCTTCTTTTTGCATAGCTCAGCAGCGAATCGGCGGAATCCTTTCAACCGATACCCGCTGGAACGCCGATGAAGGTCCGTTTATTCTGGAGAAAGATATCATTGTACCGGAAGGTGTAAGGCTCACAATTGCACCGGCAACCCGCATAATTGTTGCCGGATCGCCAGTGTCAGATTCATCCGCTCAAATCGACCGCACCGATTCTCTTTCCGTTTCCATCAAGGTAAAAGGTGGCGCACTTATCTGTATCGGTCGCAGTGACAAAAGAATTACTATCTCACCGGAAGAGCCCGGTTCCGGCCATCATTCCTGGTACGGAATAGTCCTTGACGGTGCAGAGGATCCATTTACTGAAATTGCCTTCACCGATATCATTGGTGCATTCTGTGCAGTCACGGTAACAGCCGTCCGGTCATACGCAACAGCATATTTGAATACAATCACGTCGGCATAAACTGTATTAATGGTGGAACCGCACAGGTTGTAAACTGCATCGTCTCCCGCAATCTTGCCTCAGGAATAAAAATCCGTGAATCCAATCCCTGCATCACAAACAGCATAATTGCCTTTAATCACAACACCGGAGTCTGGTGCGACGGATTATCTAAAATCGATTTTGAATACAACTGCGTCTGGGGAAATGGTGATGGCGATATGTTTGAATGTGATCCGGAACTGGGCATATTATCAAAGACTAATAAAAACAAGGACTCGGTTGACAACCATTTTAATCTCTATCGGGATCCAGTCTTCACAGGCTCAGTCGCAGATTCAATAGCAGCGGAACGGGATATCTCTATACCGACAAAAAAGAGTAACATCAAGAATCTCAGGATCGCCAGAATCGTTTTCAACAATGCTGATAAAAACGAACAAACACCCAAACCCGAAACAGGAAAATACAGTCTTTCAAGATATTCTCCCTGTGTAAATGCAGGCAACCCTGCCGAACGCTTCAATGACATGGACGGATCCAAAAATGATATGGGCATCGATGGAGGTCCGGAGTTCTTCGGAGAATAAAGCAGTTGCGGATATTCATCTGTAAGCTATCACCCCGTGCATCGCCCTGAAGCAGAAACCGACCGGCCGAAGCCTCTCGCCCATAAAAGTGTCGTAGGTCACAAGCCAGAGACTGAAATGTTTCATTCTCCTGTCAATTGGGGGAAGCAGTTTTACAAACTTTGATCCCGGTGATTTTTCAAGCACTATCAGTTTCTCAGGATCGACAGATTCCAGAAAATCATCATTGCGGTAGAACCATTCGTATATAAAGCTCTCCTGTGACAATTGACCACTGTTCATACTCATACCGTAATCCAGAGAGCGTGTACCGCTGTCGGCTGCAAGAAAGTAACTGTACCCCTCCTCGATAACCACCGTATCTCTGTATACCTCATCCATGCTGTAAACCTGATCCACAAGCGATCCATTTTTTGCAGGATCAAAGGAATTTACCGAAGACCCCTTTACTTTGTATAGTCTGGACCACTCAATGACCGGATTGCGGTTAACAGGCACAGTTGAATTCAGATATCTGACAGCACTGTTATACCTGATTGTAAAAATCGATTCAACCTTGTATTTATCATTTACCGTCGAAAGCACTTTCATGGTGACAGAGAGAACCTGCAGCAGAAGCGGAATATGATCCGAGACATTTTCTCCGGCTAAGACTTCAAGAGCGGAATCGGCAACAGATGAATCCACACCCGGAGGCCGACGGGCCAGTAAGTCCAGCAGATCTATTACCCTTACCGGACTTACATTCAAAAGCTTCTCCGGAACCGATTCACGAACCTGCGGCGGAAGCAGAGATCCCATTGTGCTGACATTCGCGAATTCATTACGTATTATGTCTTCGGGAACCTTAAATGAAAATACGGCTGAATCGGTAAGCCCGCCACTATACTGAATAAAGCTCTCTGCAATAATCATAGACTGCAGAGGAATCGTATCGCGGTAAGCATCAACCCCGAATGCCCCGACTAATACCGCAGGTAATATTGTCCACTGAATATTTCCTGCCGGTTCTCCGGCAAAGTAGGCATGAAGAGTAACGGTGTCACCGGGAGCACTTTCCGACAGCCCTTTATTATCGAACACAAACGCCAGCGGCCTCACCCGGTCATTATCTACCCTGTCATATCTATCCGGAAACTCCAGCCCGCATCCAGCCAGAAAAAGAGCTACTGATAAAACCACCACACGCTTCATCTTTGCCTCCGGTTAAAACTCCGCCTTCAGACCAAATGACGGGATAAATGGCGAAGTAACAGAAATCTGCCTGGTGTAGTCATAGTTGTAGATTGTGAGTTCCGGGCTTTTGTAAAGAAATCCGGTCACATTCTGCAGGTCAAGATACAAGGATAGCATCCACTTGTCGTATACAAACTTTTTGTCTACCCTCAAATCCACCTGAAAGAACGCCCCCTCCCGGGCACTGTTCTCAGCTCCCATCTTTGGTTCATAGATACGGTTAGTGACATCATAGACACTTTCTACAACAGGAGTATATGGATTACCGCTGACATATCGTAATTTTGTGCCTGCCTGCCATCGCTCAGGAAGTCTGCAGCTCATGACAAGCTGAAAATTATGCGTCTGATCCCTCTCATAGTTTAAATACCTGTTTTCCCTGCGGCTCCATCTCTGACTTTTTGACAATGTATAAGCTGCCCACCCGAAAAACCGATCGCTCTGTTCATGACGAACCATAACCTCAAGGCCGTACATCCGCCCTCTCCCCCAATCCAGAAAACCGGGAGTGCCTGGATCATTGAGCATCTCGGTTGTGGAGGCAAGCTCCGGAATATCCCACTGAGTGTTATGGTAAAGCTGAAAATCAGCAGAAAGCAGATCACTGATCTTCCATTCATACCCCCCAACTGCATGAGTGGCCTTTGTCGCCGGAAGCATCGGGTTACCCAGAGTATCATGAGTCACAAAACCCATCGGCTGAGGAGTCTGGCTGTAAGAGCCAAATGCAGCTTTGAATGTATGGCAATCATTTAACTTGTAAGATGCACTGAGGCGTGCTGAGGGCTCACCGCTGAGCCCCTTGTGGTTTTCAAACCTGCGGTAATCCCAGAATTCAGGCAGAATCGATCCCTTGTAATTCAGTTCAGGATAATAATCGTACCTGAACCCGGGAATAATCAGCAGATCAGGCAAAGGACTGAATTCAAGCTGAAAGTATGGCCCCACCAGGCCGAATGTCATCTCCATCGTATCCTGGAGAAAGGTCTTGTCTGTTCTGGGGAAGATGGCATAATGCAGATATGGCTGCCACCAGAGGTCAGTTCCGGTTGTAAAGCGTAGCTCAGGAGAGAGTTTGAATGAGGTTTCCGCCCGCAGAAGATACCCCCAGACCTTATATTTCCACTTTGCATAACCAAAGAGCGACCCCAGACCATCTCTATTCACAACAGCGGCCCTGAAATGATTATCCCACCTGCCGCTTGAAAAATC
>CAYLVN010000243.1:0-5744 GCA_964387115.1 uncultured Fibrobacter sp. | reverse complement strand
CTCGCTTAAAACGCATGGCTCACTCGAACTTGTTTTTGCTGATTCCACAAAAGTGCGTATTGACAATCGTCAAGCAAATCCGCTTTCAGTTCTATCACAGCTCACTCCGCTCTTTGTGCTTGGTGTTCTACTTTTAATAATCGGACTGCTGGTTACCGCTGCCCGGGAGTTATCCTGGGCATCTGTACTCTTTTTTACTCAATTCTATCTGGTTTCCACTACTTTTTATACTTACAATTTTATTGAATACTGCTCTTTCAACATTGGCACATCATTCACTATTCTTGCTGTCGCTTATCTGTTCAACACTATTGTTTTTAATTTCGCCCCGGTTCTTTTCCTGCATTCGTTCCTGGTTTTTCCCATGAGGTTCAAGTTTACTGAGAGCAGGCTTTTTCCAGTTCTGCTTTATGGAACCACAATCGTACTGATCTTGCTGTTCTGGACGCGCATATTTTTTCTGGGACAGTCGATAATTTTCTTTGTCGGTTATTCAGGAGGGATAATAGCGATACTTTACCGTTTTTTCAGCCGTTCGACTAATGATATTGCCCGTGCGCAGCTTCGATGGCTCTGTTTAGGAGTTACTTTATTCGTATTTGTGTTCCTTTTGACTTACACACTTCCTCTGGCGCTCAATTCTACATTTGAAAATGGATATCTTTTTGCCTCTGCGGCATTTATTCTGGTACCGCTCTCGATTGCATTTGCTGTCCTGCAATACCGTCTTGACGACATCGACCTGATCCTTGACACAGCACTGGCCTATTCAATAACCATCGCTGCACTGACAATCGCAGATGTACTTGTTTCACTGTTTCTGCTCAACCTGTTTAACCATCATCCGATCAGTTCCGTGTTGACTTTTACTGTCAATGCCTGGATCATACTGTTTTTGTACAGGCCCCTGCGCAATCATCTTTCGAATCTTATCGGCAAACTGCTTAAACGTAATGCATACAGCGTTGACAATGCTGTTCTTGAGCTGTCAAATTCATTTCTTAAAGCGATAGATGAGCAGGAAATCATTGCCGATACTGTGGATATAATCGTGAAATGTCTTCATCCAAGGACCATAGCAGTTTACCCTGAAGGCAGCTGCAGCTTTCCCGCAACGGTTCCTTTTCCCCAAAACATGAAAGATACTCTCTTTTCCTCCGAAAACGTGCATCGCGCAATATTACCCGGAGATAACCAGCCCTGCGTCCTGGTTCCATTTACAGACCGGGGTATCCTTATCGCGCACAAAAAATCAGGGACACTGTTCAACCACAAGGATCTTCACTTTTTAAGCATCGTTCAGCGGCAGACTGCTATAGCCCTTGCTGGTGTTCGTAGCCGGCGTGATGCGACACAGCGTGAGCTGGAACTCTCGCGCACAAGAGAGAAGATTGCGCAGGAGATTCATGATGGTCTGGGTGGTAATCTCGCTGTCGCATCAATGATTACCGAGGCCATGGAGAACCTGCCTGCTGACAGCCTCGCTTACTCTGAAAAGCGAAGTCAGCTTCGTGAAGTCATCACACAGTCACTCTATGATATCCGTGATCTGATATGGGTTAATGCCCATAAAAACAGTACCTTAAATCATTTTGCAGATTTCCTTTTTGAACGGATTAAAAAACTGTGTTCCGCAACAAAAATAGAAATCAGTGCCAAACGCGGAACCCTGCCCGTGGATACCACCCTGACACATGCAGTACGGCTTAACCTCCTGCGTATCGCCCAGGAGGCGGTGTGTAACACTATTAAACATTCCGGAGCCCGTGAAATAGAGGTTTTGATACAGGAAGAGCATGGAAATCTTCTGTTATCAATCTCCGATGACGGTTGTGGATTTGATCAATCGCAAACAACCGGTCCGCATTACGGTGTGAAAAACATGCAAATCCGAGCACAGGAGATTGGCGGTAAAATCCAAATAAACAGTACAGGAGGCAAGGGTGTGAATGTTGCCATTTCTGTACCGATTGCCGGGCAATAGCCTGGTTTGGGTAATACCATTCTAAAATTTGATGGCATCAAAGTTATAAGAACAAGATGCCTGAAAGCTTTATTACTCAGCAGATTACGATTTTTTTGACTATCCAGCTGCAATTTTCAGGTTTAAGTGAGAGGAGTTCCTTGATATTGTTGATAATCTTGTAGAGGGGAACGAACCTATGCTGCAGGAGAGTTTAAAACGATGGGAGCAGTCCCTGCGGGAAGAAGGCCACAAGCGAGGCAAAGATGAAGGATTTGCAGAGGGCCACAAGCGGGGCAAAGATGAAGGACTTATGGAAGTTGCCCGAAATCTAAAGAAAATGGGAATGGATTTACAAATAATTTCAAAAGCAACAGGGTTAACGGTTGAAGAGATTGATAGCTTGTGAAAGTTAGTGCCCCGGCCGATCAGGGCGTGATCATCTTTGCCACCGCCTCACCCCGTGAAGAGACGTGCAGTTTTTCGTAGATGCTGCGGATGTGACTGTTCACCGTATGTATGCTGAGATTGAGTTCCGACGCGATTGCCTTGTATGATGCTCCGGAAATCAGCTTATCAAGAATTTCGCGTTCGCGCGTCGTGATACCGTTATCTTTACATGAAGAAAATCTGTCCTTTTTCAACTCTTCGATTACTTTTCTGGCCACAATTCCCGAAAGATACGACCGTTTGTTCTTTACTTCGCGCAAAGCCCACAGGACCTCATCACGGGTTGATGCTTTAAGTATATATGCCGATGCTCCGGCGCGGATTGCCTCGACAATCTTTGCCTCCTCCTCAAAGACGGTCTGGATGATTATCTCAAGACGGGGAAAGCGATCTTTGAGCTTTGAAGTCAGCTCTATACCCGAAATTCCCGGAAGGCCTATGTCTATGAGCGCAAGGTCGGGAAGAGGAAGCCCCGGTATTGCCTCAAGCGCTGCTTCACCACTAGAATATATTCCTGTCACACGGAACTCCTCATCACTTTCTATAAGCTCCTTGAAGAGTTCGGCAGCCCTGGGGTTGTCTTCAACAATAATTAATGTGATCATACCTGAAATTATACCATTGTTTCCCGGTTTGTCACCTGTTTTGGATAATGATATCGCATAAATTAGCTATATCAAGCACATATTTTGGTGATTGAAACAGTTTGCCTGTATGAATAATATTATGGTGGTATAAATATTTTTTAAAGAGACCAGGAAGAAACAAGGCAGGAAAATAACTCCCTGTGTACAATTTTTAATCTAATCTTTTGCCCTTCGTAACTTCAGGTACTGCTTTATCACCCCAGCGTACCTGGACTGATCAATGAACAAACAAAATTGCCGGATAATAATTTTTCACAATATTTTAAAGGAGTAGTGTATGATCCGATTGTTGGTTGCGGCTCTCTTTACAGCTCTCATTTTTGTTTCCTCAACGTATTCATGGGAAATAATAACAGGTGATGGTAGTCCAACAAATCATATCCTTTCTGCTGGTGGAAAAATCCTCTCTAAAGGTGGGGATAACCCATTATACTGGCATCTGAGCGGCCTCATTTATAAAAGTACTGACAAAGGAAAAACATGGAAAGAGGTTGAGTATGCTGATTTGTGCGTGATTACCGCTGCACAGCTTTTTGGAAAATCCGGAATCGCCTTAGCGGCTGACAGCACTTTGTATGGGGAGCCACACAAACCATTTCTGACTATAAGCCTTGATGCGGGAAAAACCTGGAGTGCACAAAGCACCAGTTCTTTATTTCAAATTGTTTCCTGCATAGCCGAAGCCGGGGAAGACCTGATTTTCGCCGGATTTGTCTCAACGGATCTTGTCGTTGCGACATATAATAATACTGGAAAGAAATGGACAAAAACATTGACCGTTGACAGCGCAGCGGAAGGACTGATATGGTACGGAGCACCCTCTGCGCCTCCTGTTATTCACCAGATCGGCAGCAAATCCTTTCTGCTGGTATTTGGCAAAGGGGGAACAGTCGTGATGCCCGAATATGAGGTTTACCTTTCAAATGATAATGGGAAAACCTGGACAAAACAAAAGGATATCTCTGATGCCGCTAAACTCTACAAAGTGAAAGTGCTCTCACCGAAATTCTATTATTCGGTTTCCGCCAACTATAAGACCTGGAACAAATCGATTGATGGCGGAAAAACCTGGGTCGTAGACTCGATCTATGAGAAGACAGGTATGGCAGTTTCCGATATTGCCTTTGGCGACAGCCTGCATGGAGTAGCGATCAATGGCGCGGCTATCATGACGACTAAAAATGGCGGGAAAAAGTGGAGTGTCGATACTGTTACAGTAAAGAAATATAAAGAACAACAGTTATCGAAGAATGTTTTTGCAATTGACCCGACCCATTTCTGGATTACAGGAACGAGAGGTCTTTTACTGAGAAGCGGCTATGATGGATCTGCAATCAGGGAAAACATCTCTTATAAATCGATGTCAACCCAGTCGGTTCTCAGATTGTCCGGAAACACTCTGATTATTAATGATAAATTTACCGGTGGAGTGCTCAAGGTTTTCAGTATTGATGGAAAAATGGTGTGCCGTATCGTTTCCGTACCTGAGAAAATGTCGATTATGCCGTTTTCTTTACAACCAGGCACCTACATCGGGTCCGTGGAAAAGAATGACCTTAAGGCAACCGCAAAAATCAGGTTTTAACAGGATTATGGAGTATTCGGTGTGCTTTTGTGATAAATAAGAGACAGAGTATGTGTCTGTTTAACACGAATCTAAAGTGGCAGTGCACCCTGAAGGGCATCTGCCACTGTTTTTTAGGCAGAGTTGTTAAGAAGGCGCCCCGTGTTTCAAGCTGGTGAGATTATGGGGTGGGGGTAAAATGGTTTCTGTAAAGCGGATCCAAGTATCACAAAATAATTCACAAATTAAAAAAAGGAAGTGCCATGTTTCGTAAAACAATTAAGTTCACGGTTATCCTTACTGCCGTTACACTGTTTTCCTGCCTGGAGGAATCAATTACCGGGATTGATGATGATAAACCTGAAATCACCACCAAAGTGACCGATTCAGACGGCAACACTTATACAACAGTGACGATAGGTACTCAGGTATGGACGGTAGAGAACCTGCGCACCAAAAAGTACAATGATGGGACTTCAATACAACATGTTCCTGATAGCGCCGAATGGTTGAAGCTTAATTTGTTTTCAACCCCGGCTTATTGTTTTTGGAATAATACTAAAAACAAAGACAGCATAGCCAAATTCGGGGCATTATACAACTGGTATGCTGTAAATACCGGAAAGCTTGCTCCTAAGGGGTGGCGTGTTCCAACCGCGGATGACTGGAAAATTCTGGAAGAATATCTGATCGCAAACGGGTACAACTGGGATGAAACGAAAACCGGCAACAAAATCGCCAAAGCGCTGGCCGCAAAGAGTGATTGGATTACTAATTCCATTACTCAAGGTGATATCGGCTATCAATACGGCGAATCTCTGGCAGACAACAACAGGAGCGGCTTTAATGCCATGCCCGCTGGCTTTCGCGCCAGCGGAAGTATTTTTTACAGCATTGGAAGCGTATGTGGATGGTGGAGTTCAACGGAGACCAGTGATGACTATGCTGCATGCCGGCTTCTCGGTAACAGAGGTCAAGGTTTAGGCATAGATCACGAATACAAACCTTACGGCTACTCTGTACGGCTGGTAAAGGATGTCAAGTCTAAATGATTAGTTGTCCTTTAACCTAAAAATCGCAGTTGGATGAGGCAAAAAACCGTAACCTGTTGAGCGCTAAG
>CAYLVN010000242.1:0-5753 GCA_964387115.1 uncultured Fibrobacter sp. | reverse complement strand
AAAGCCCCCTGCGCTTTAAGAGTTGCCCTGCTGCCGCTTCCCCATGATCGTCCATCGTAGGTTACTCCCCCTGTAACCTGCACCATTGATTGGCCCGCGGCCGCCTCCCAGGTATCAGTGTTACGAAAGTAGACTGTATCGCCTGCATTAAGCGTCTTTACACCGGACCACCCGGACATACCGGGACAGTGTAGCCAGGGGAGAGTTGAATCGGTGCCGGAATTAGAGTCATTACCGGCTTGAGATACAGAATAGCAGCCGCTGTTGTAAAAATTGATCTGATGCTCTTTTCCATTGTTGTCTCCTGACGGATATGATTTCTATTATAATGTACTATAAGTTCTTTTGCACTGCATTTGCGTTGCAGAGTTCTGAGAAAGTTCAAGTAAACAGGTCTTTTAATCGTGAGCAGCAGATGTGTTTTTCAAAGGCCTTTGCGCAGCCTTCACTGCAAACGATGTTGCTTTCGACCGATGGTATTGCTGGCGGATTATGGAATTCCGGGGTAAAACTCCGGTCATATAGTTTATTTGTCCTGAATCGTACGATTGTTTAATCGAAAATGTCTTTTATATCTAAAACCGATTTTTACCCTATTCTGAAAACTGAACTTGACTGTAAGGCATGACTTGCAGCCGCAAATTTACGTTTGTCAAGACTATTTTGTTGAAAATTCAGATCGCTCTGCGCTAAAACTTGACTATAAATATTATAATTGAATTTTATTGGGTGCTGCGCCGCGTATCCGGTTTGAGGCGATGTTGCCAAGCATGCATCTCTTACAACCGGTACGCACGGAGCATTGTCATAAGATTTAAAACTTGATACCCTGTAGATTAACATTTGAGAGTAATGGTGAATTTTAATATACCTTATGCTTTGTTGAGGGTCTCTCGTGCGTCCCCCCTGTAAGAGATTCTTATGAAGAAATACCGGTGCCCGGGGGTGACGCCGAACAAAAGCCTTTAGCCAAAAATTCATATCTTTTTTATTCTATCAGGACAACAAAGGGTGATAGCGCAAGACCGGTTTTCTGACGTTTCCTGACCGGGCTGAAGCGAAAGAGGGGCGCTCTCTTCAAAAAAAATCCCCTGGTTACTGTTTTTTATTCTATCCCTTAAGATTCAGGCACTCAGCGAGGACGCTTCGGGCTTTCAGGAAAACGGGAACGATTGTTTCGGCTTTTGGTTAATTCCGGTATCCAGCTGTCAACGAGCTGATTTTTAATATGTTTTATGATGCTATACTTGTAACCGCTGGCAGAATGTTCTGGTTTTGGGTAAAAATTGATATATGAAAGCAAAACAGAAAAAGGTTTTCCGGGAAAAATGGTCTATGATAAACCTTGAGACAGGCTAAAATATGTTTTGCCGGAACAACTGACGTGTATTAATCATATTTCAGTACTTTTCCTTTTTCCGGCGATAAACTAATTTGAATCTATGTCAAAAGTAATTAACAACCCCGCAGTTAAAAAGCTGGTACTGTCTATTGCTGGTATTCCGCTTCTTAAAAAGCTGGAAAAAGCAAGCAGAGATATCAAATCTTCGCAAAATCGGGTACTTTCGGGAATAATTGAATCCTGTAAGGATACTGTTTTTGGAAAAGAGCACAACTTATCGGCAGTAAAGAACTACGAAGATTTCCGCAAAGCTGTATCTGTTAACGATTACGAGGGACACCGCAAATACATAGAGCGGATGTGCCGGGGGGAACAGAATGTTCTATTTCCCGGTAAACCGGTTTTCTATAATACCACAAGTGGAACGACTGACAAACCCAAACTGATACCTGTTTCAGATCAGTATTATAAAAAAGCTTACAGTGGAGTAAGCAGACTCTGGTTCTACACTGCCCTGAAAGACAACCCCAGGCTCTTCCATGGGAAAAATCTCTCTTTTGTGGCCCCTGCCCAGGAGGGTAAAGTAGAAGACGGTACACCGTTTGGCTCAATCTCAGGAGTCGTTTACAAGAACATTCCGGGAATCCTCAAGGATCTCTATTCCACACCATACCCTGTTATATGCATGAAAGACTATGAAAAAAAATACTATGCGATGCTGCGGTTCTCTCTTGCCTGCAATATAACCTATATAATCACTGTGAACCCCTCAACGGTGCTGCAGCTGCATCGCACGGCGCTTCAGGAGATGCAATCTCTGATTAAGGATATTCACGATGGAACACTGCGGCCGGATGTCGCTTCGGAATTTGATCCGTCAATTCGTGAACAGACACTAAGGATGCTCAGACCCGATCCTTCAAGGGCCGCAGAGCTGGAAAGACTTGCAGGTGTGTACGGAGAACAGCTCAGGCCTAAACACTACTGGCCCGATCTGGAATGTGTAAATACCTGGAAACAGGGAAACTGCACGCTTATACTTCCAAAGCTGCAGGGTTTCTTTCCTGATAAGACTGTGTTAAGGGAATTTGGATATCAGGCCAGTGAGGCGCGGGCAGGTATGGTACTTGGCAATGAATGGGACTACTCGGTTCTCATGGCTCATATCTACCATTTCGAGTTTATTGAAGAGAGTCAGAGACAAAAAGAGAACCCGGAAGTTCTGGGAGCCCACGAGCTTGAGATCGGAAAGAGTTACTATATTCTCTTTTCAAACGGAAGCGGGCTGTTCAGGTATGATATAAATGACATCGTGCGTGTTGATGGTTTTTTAAATCAGTTCCCGCTTTTTAAGTTTCTGCAGAAGGGTGAGGGTGTCACAAGCCTGACAGGGGAAAAGCTTTCGGAACAGCATGTGATCGGGGCTGTCGATGCGGCATCGATTGCAAAAAATATCAAACTTGAGTTCTATACAATGTTCTGTGATACCAGTGACTTTACATATAAACTATATGCGGAATTTCCGGCCGGTGTACCTTATAACCTGAAGAAATCATTTCTGGAATCGGTTGATGAGCACATTAAATTCACCAACCTTGAGTACGCGGCCAAAAGGGGATCAAACCGCCTGAACGCACCAAAACTGGTGGACATGAAACCAAACTCCTATGAGAATCTGAAGGCAAGATTACTCGCTGAGGGTAAAGTCAGGGAGGGCCAGTATAAAGTCAGCTATCTCAAGAAAGATCCGGTGTTGCAGAAAATCTATGATGAAATGCTGCTAACCCCTGAACGCTGAACCCTGAACCCTGAACGGTTAATCTTTCATTTCGGAGAGTTTTATTGCGATTGTTCTTTGTAAATAAATTTGACTGGCATGTTGCCGGGCCGATGTCAACAGTTTCGATCATGTCCACATATGCGGCTGCCAGGGCAGGTGTAAAGACCACACTGATAATCAGTGGTAAAAAATGCCTCGACTGCCAAAAAGACCTGAGTTCACATTTTGGCCTGGAACCGGTGGAAAACTATGATGTCCTTACCATATGGCGATCAGGAATAGTTAAAACGTCAATTCTTTTTTACCTGAGAGCCACTTTCCACATACTTAAAAATGCCCGACGCGGGGATCTGGTGATCAGCCGCAACACAAATTTCCTTCCTTACCTTTACATCATCAAACTCTTGACCGGGGCATTTGTACTCTTTGAGGCGCATGGTTATCATGGGAGATTTGAAAAAGGATCACCAATTTCGAAACGACTGGTTATCGAACAGATGATACTTGGGAAACTAAGTGGTCTCGTATCACTGACAAAGGCCATGGAAGAGAGATTCAGAAAGGATTATCCAACCCTTCCTGTCATCACTCTTCCTCTGGGAGCCCCGTCTTTTCAGCCGGTTAGGATCTCATTGCAGGAGGCTTACGGGCGAAGGTGCCTCTGCTACACCGGAAGATTGACAGATGTAATAGATGCCGATACTGTTCTGGGAGCTGTAGCCTTGTGCAGTGATCTTGACCTTCGTTTCCTGTGGATAGGCCTGAGGGATAATGAGCAGGAAAGATTGTTGAGGAACAAATGTGAGCAGTTAAATATCAGCTCTAAAGTTGAGCTGTACCAATGGATGGGGCACAGGGAGATGTGCGGGATGGTGCAGAGGAAGGGAAGTGCCGGGATTGCAGCATATCAGAGTACCTATGACTCAAATGTTCAGATCTCACCTACAAAACTCTTTGATTTTTTCTCATTCGGGCTCCCTGTTATAGGATCCGATGTAGGAGCGGTAAGGGAGATTCTGCAGGACCGCAATGATGGTCTGATTTACAAGCCGGGTAACAGAGAAGAGCTTGCGTCAAGAATCCGGGAACTCTTTACATCATTTGATCTGTTTGAAAAACTCTGCAAATCATCGGAGCGCATGGCCAACCTCTATTCCTGGGAGAACAGAGCCAGACGGCTTATGGACTTTACAAGTAGTATCGCTGCCCGACGAACTCCGAACGGTGAGAGGTTCACCCTTAGACAAGGAGCTCAGGGCGAGCGGAAGGAGACTGAACCCTGAACCTCTGAACGTTGAACCTTTGAACGTTGAACCTTTGAACGTTGAACCTTTGAACGTTGAACGATTTTATCGAAAGGAAGGAACATTATATGAATTACACATCCGGAACTGCCGGAAGGGTATTTGTCCTGCGTTTTGAGGAGGATGATCCTGTTTACAAAAGTATTGAAGATCTCTGCGAGAAGGAGTCTGTGGAAGCAGGGGTGATATGGGTAATCGGAGGAGTAAAGAATGCCGGTGTGGTTGTTGGTCCCAGAGATGATTCAGAGCGGCCGCTGAATCCTGAAGTCGAAAGGTTTACAGAGGCCCATGAGATTATAGGAACAGGAACGATCTTCAGAAACGAAGAAAACAAGCCGGTACTCCATATGCATGCGGGTGCAGGCAGAGGGAAGCACCAGGTGATAGGGTGCCCGCGTAAAGGACTCCAATGCTGGCTTGTGACTGAGGCTGTTCTGATGGAAATAAAAGGTGCAGATGCAAAAAGGGTAAAAGATGGGAGCGGGGCGGAGTTACTGAAAATTCTATCGTAAGTCTCAGGTGTGTTCCGGTGATATTCGGCTCCGGGTCTATCTGCCGGAGCCGGTTCCTTAATGCGTCGCTACAGTTTCGGAGATTACTTTTTTCCCGCAGGCCTTCCTGTTGCATCCGTCCCAGCAGTAGGTACAGAGCTTTTCCTCGGGAAGCCCGATGGCCTTTACCATATCCGGCAGCCTCTGGTATGAAAGAGAGGTGATCCCCATTTTTCTGCGGATAATATCAACCATTGCCTGAAATTCCTGTGTGTCAGGATCGAGGTATTTATCAAGTGATGTGATTTTCCCTTCGAGTTCAACAATTGCTTTACGGCTGGCCAGATCCATCTCTGATCTGGATCTTGAGAAATTCAGATATTTGCATCCAAAAAGAAGCGGGGGACAGGCAGGCCGCAGATGAATCTCCCTGGCTCCGTAATTGTAGAGTTTCTGGAATGTACTGTAGAGCTGTGTGCCTCTGACAATCGAGTCATCACAGAAAAGCATCCTCATCTCTTTAGTCAGTTCCTTAATAGGAATTAGTTTCATTTTTGCCACAAGATTTCTCATCTCTTGAATCTGGGGCATGAAACTGCGTGCCCAGGTAGGGGTATATTTTACAAACGGGCGCCGGTAGGGAATTCCAGCGGTACAGGCATAACCGAACGCATGAGCGATTCCTGAATCGGGGATACCTGCCACAAGGTCAACGTCAACGGAATCGTTCCGTGCCAGTGCCTCACCGCAGCGATAGCGGGATTCTTCAACGTTTATTCCCTCATATGATGAAGCCGGGTAGCCGTAGTAAATCCACATGAAAGAACAGATCTGCA
>CAYLVN010000241.1:0-5755 GCA_964387115.1 uncultured Fibrobacter sp. | reverse complement strand
CCATGCCGGAAGACCGTCATGGGCAAGACTTTCTACGTGTCATATTTTCATTAAACAGCACTATTTTCTTCCACGTCTTTTATGGAATATTTTTCCGGGCTGGCAACGCCAATCACCACCGTTTGTAACTCTTGACATATGTTTTTTTTCATTATTTTTTCCAGGGCGTTGCCCTTTATCCAGGACGTTGCCCTTCGCTGGGTTAGTTCAGCCTTTCAGGCTGGGAAGAAACTCTTAACTTGCTACTTGCTACTTGCGACTTGTGACTTGTGACTTGTGACTTGTGATTTCACAGATCCCCCCCCCAGAGTAAATCCTCATATACAGGACCACCGGTTGTAATGTCATCCATTGTCTCGCCATTTTAAATATGATACAATTTGTGGAAAATCATTACATGGATCGGGCGATGCGTTCCCGGTTGAAGATACCTGTCGTTACTAAAACCTGCTATGCTGTTTTTATGGGAGGGATAACACTCCTCCGAACACGGGGTTTACGCTCACCCCGCTTCCCGAGAAAGGGGTAACCTGTTTTAGAGAGCTTATCATGAAGGGTACCTGACCTGCCGGGATTACGGAGGAGCGGGGATACGTTCGGTAGTGGTGACAATAAAGAATGACAGTGCACGGCATGTCAATAACAGTCCGATCGTACTTTCACCGGATGATACTTTGTTCAGTACCATTGTGCACCTGGTACAGGGGGCCAACAGGATTGTGCTCACTGCAATTGACAAGGCTGGCAACAGCGACAGTACCATTGTCAGTCTTGTCTACAAGGAACCGAAGGTTACTGCCAGGGTCGATCAGAAGGGCGGAACGGTAACCAGTCCCGATGGGGCATCGGTCAATGTCCCGGCACATGCATTGCTTGGTGGTATTGATGTGACTATTGTTCCGGTTGCGCCGATCGAGCAGAGGCAACCGCTTAATAAGAGCGTTACATTACTTAATGTGGCCCACAACTTCGGTCCGGATGGCACCGTCTTCAGAAAGCCGGTACAGATCACCCTCCCCTATACAGACAGAGACCTGGATACCAATCAGGACGGTACCACAGATATCGATCCAGCCCGGTGCATCATCATGTATTGGGATGGATCTGCATGGCAGATGGCCGGTCCGACAACCATTGACACATAGAAGAAGATTGCCTCCGTTTGGACCAACCATTTTACCATCTACGACATTGCTGCCGCTGATGCACCCGTTCCAGATAAGCTTGAAGCATTCTGGAGCGCCAATCCAGTGCAATCACGCAGCGGTGGTGCAATGTTTACGTATGCGGTTCCGGAAAAGGGAAAGGTCGGACTGAAAGTTGTTGACATGTCGGGAGATCTGGTCTGTGTGCTGATACCCCCGCGTACAACGGTTACTGCTACGGGAGTACCAAGACAGGTTGCATGGCGTGGTGAAAACAGTGCCGGTCGATTTGCCGGTGCCGGATTGTATGTGTACATATTCACCTATACCCCTGATGCTTCGGGGAAGACGATCACCCTGCGTAAACCAATCGGATTAATATATTAGAAAGACAGGTGATACCAATGAGACGATATATTTTAACATTGACAATTGTAGCAAGCCTTGCGGTTGTTGCAGGGGCATCTCCCGTTGACATAATGGTAGGCGCACGCGGGTACGGCATGGGCGGTGCTTATGTGGCACTTGCCGATGATCCCAGCGCTGCCTATTGGAATCCTGCGGCACTGGTGCATGTGGAGCACCCCTCCTTCATAAACTGCAACTGGATTTTCCAGAATGTTGAAGGGTTAAATGTCAATTATGCCAATCTGACACTGCCTGTAGCATCGCTGGGAACATTTGCTGCCGGATGGCTCATCAGTCATGCAACGCTTGAGTATGGGCGATACGATGAACATCATGAGGTGGAAATGGTTTCAAACGATGCCAATGAGCATATGTTTTCCCTCTCCTTCGGCAGGAAACTGTTCGATCAGCTGCTCTTTTTCAGAACCACCAGCATTGGCCTGAGCATCAACAGGTATATGTTTACCAACAGTGTTGAAGATGAGGCAGGGTTCGGGTTTGACGCTGCACTGTCAATCGAATTTCCCTACGGGATACGTTTCGGAGTGACCGCCAGAAATCTTGGTGCAGAATTAATGGGGTACATGCTGGATCCTGAGCTGCGCTGGGGAGTCGGGTATTCGCTCCTTCTCAAGGAACAACACCGCATTTCTGCCGAAATTGACGGTGTCTATAAAAGGAATCGTGACTACCGGGAACTTGCAACAATGGATCCTGCAGAAAATAATATCAAAGGCTTTGCCGGACTGGAATATGCATTCATCTATAAAGGGTGGGAGATGGCGGTCCGCGGGGGAGGAAATGGCATGGTATGGCACAATAGTGCCCGGACCTATGTCTATACAACCGGGTTTGGTTGTAAATGGCTTGGGTATTCCCTCGACTATGCCTTTACGGGAACGACCCAAAGAGATGTTTCCATGGGGTATGGACACTGACTGTCCATAATCTTCGATCTGCATCGATTGACTGCTGAAAAATAAGCGGACAAGTAAACTGTCGGCAGGATTTCGAAGAAAAGAGCGCTGCACTGCTCTTGTTTGTAAAAATGGGGGACAGACAGCGTTTCTGTTTTTTGTAGGTGGGGGTATTTCGTTTGATTGGAAGAGTGTTGCAGGATTACTGACTGCACAACGCACCGATTTTTAATCATTGCTAAATCAGTTGTTATGATTTTATGATTACTTCCGGTGAGTAAACAACAGCTTATAAATCATTAAGTATCTGAAACATAATCTAATTACACATCATAAAATAAAAGAGGGATGCCAAAACACCCCTTTTTATTAAAAGATCGTCAAAACCGCCTTAAAACCGATTAAAAAATTCCCAGGTCTCCTCTGCAATCCAGTTCACATTGGATCCCGGATCCTTTTCATTGAAGGAAGTCATCCCCTGGAAAGAACTGAACTTTACAGGATACCCCGGTTTACACCCCGAAAACTCGGTAGAGACATGTTTCTGGCTGGTTGCCAGGGGTATGTTCGCCGGTTCTATACACCCATTGTCTTCACTGTGCTGCAGTAAACAGTATTTTACCCCAAGTTTTTTTTCTTCATCGTAAATGAATTTACAATTTGGTTCATTCGTACCGGTGGTTGCATAAAATGCGATAGGCTCATGAGTGTTCTCTGGAAAATAGGTATTCCAGTTCGCAGGAGCATAACAGGCCACCGCACGCAATACTTTCTGATGAGATAACGAGAGCGAGTAGGTAAACAATGCCCCATAACTGAAGCCGGCACAGAAAACCCGTTTTGTATCAATGCATAGTTTTTCAGTAACTAATTTGTATAGATCATCGAAAAGTGTGTGATCCTTATCTCCCTGACCCCACCCCAGCGGACTCCCGGTTCCATTTGGCGCAACAAAAATACATGGGGCGTTGTCATTATCTGCATAGGTCTTGAGACTGTAAAATTTATCATTTGCTACCGCCTGCATGCTGCCGCCACTCCAATGCATGGCAAATATCAACCGGTAAGGTTTGTCCGGGTCATAGTTGGCAGGAATGTCGATGATATATTCACGGCTGAGACCTGCACTGGTAATTGTATAGGTACCACTTCGCAGATCGGAGAGTGCCCTGCCACATCCGGTGCTTCGACCGGTATCACCCGATACGCTCGCGGAGTCAAGAGAAATATCCAGCTGTTGATTCTCGTATGAAGTGACAGGTACAACTTTTGTCTTGAAATCAGTGGCAGTGATCGAGAGTGTGTCAAGAGTGGCAGCATTTTTTTTCAGTCCGTAACCTGCCGAAGAAGCGTATGCACCAAACCGATAGAGTGAATAGTTACCGTTGTCTAGCATTACACACGGGAATGACATTTCACGTTTTCCAAGGGTTACTTTAATGACGAGGAGGTTAGTCGCAAAGCAATTTTTTGCAATATCAACGCGGTATGCACCAGCAGAAGCATCAGCTAATATTTCATTTTTCAACAGGTTGCCTTTTATATCAAATATTTCGATCTTTACCGGCGATGAAGAACCCGGAGTGATCTGTAACACTCCACTTTTTATTGAAATCTCTTCAAGTTGCGGTACAATTGCAGGTAATGTTGCCGTAGTGTTTTTTGTGAAAGAGTATTTACCGTCATTTCCGGTAGTATCTTTCATTGCCTGCCCTACAAGCGTGATGACGGCGTCAGCCACAGGTTGACCAGTCCTGGTTGAAACAGTACCACTCAGGTTAATCGTTTGAGCGGATATGGTAGAACCCATTAAAAAAGTAAGACAAAACGCTATATATTTATTCATAACCGACCTCCAATGGATGCGAATTACAGAACGAAGATATTTGGTTGTTCCTTCAATTGTGTTTTGTTCAAAAGTTGATAGGCATTTTGATCTTTTTTACTTACGAGTTCAAATTAGTGCTTGCATTGGCCGACTACAACTATTCTGCTGAATTTTTCGGGAAAACAGGCTTATTTTCAGAGAATGGTGGCATCAAATTGCCTGAAAATGGAAGACAATAAATACCCTATGGCTATTGTAGCGTAATTTAAAAAACACACTATTAACGCAGTTTTGCTCAAAGAAATCATAGTCCAAAGTTACATCTTCGACTGCTAAGATACTTCTCCTGAAACTTTTCGGGATATGCCCGTTCAAACTCAGAGTAAGGTGTCACTTTAAACTATTACAGTGAAGCTTAAATATCTTTCATTCGGTAAATTGCTCTCCAAAAAAAATAAATATTTGAATTAAAAATTCATCGGGCAGTAGGTGGCTGATTTCTTGGAAACAGTTTGGAGTACCAAATACAAGAGTTGTGAGAATCTGTTTGTAAGCAATAAAGCATTGTTAATATGCGAGTTAAAAGGTTTAATGCAGTGAAGGGAAGCTTTCAACAGATCGTGCGTATGAATTGCATGGATATATCGCATCACCTCATCAATTTTAAGCTGTGTGCATTTGCTCTCTAAAAAATATTAATAAAAGCTTCATTTAGTTCGGTTTAGTGTTATATTAGAGAATGTTGTCGACTAGCAGCAAAGGGCACCCGGTTTCCTGGAATAACAGTGATGATACCAAAACTCTCAAAAAAAATTGCCATAAAAGATTACCTCGATTTCAGAGAGTATCTGAAAAAAGTCATCGCATTCCTGGAGCAGTCAGGTAACCCGGTTACCAATAGAAGTTTCGCAGAGGCTGTCGGGATTCATTCCTCGTCGTGGCTGACCAGCGTATTGAATGGTGATAAAGGTATCAGCGGAAAAACGGTCGCGGCCATATCCGCGTTTCTGAAGCATGATACATGGGAAAAAGCCTATTTCAAACTGCTGGTTGATTTTAATCAGGCAAAAACAGTAGAAAAAAGAAACCAGACATTTATCCTTCTTCGGCAGCACCTCCTGCAAAAGGGGTACCCTGCACTTTATGTGCTCCAACCCGATCAGTATGAATTTTATTCAAAATGGTACTTCACTGCCGTACGGTCGCTTATCGGTATGATGCCGCTAAAAGATGAATATACCCTTATCGGACGCATGCTCTCCCCATCGATTACCGCAGTCCAAGCTAAAAAAGCGGTAAAATTGCTTACTAAACTCGGACTTGTTTATAAAAACGAAAGAGGGTTTTACGAACTTACCGGTAAAGCGATCACGACTGGCCCGGATGTTAAATCCCTTTTGGTAGCGAATTTTCAGCGTGAAACAATGCGGTTAGGTATCGAAGCAATTGACCGTTAC
>CAYLVN010000240.1:2648-5757 GCA_964387115.1 uncultured Fibrobacter sp. | reverse complement strand
GTAAAGCCCATGATATGGGGCTTAAGATCGCAGGCATAAGTTTCCATGCCGGTTCACAGAACGAGAGCTCTCTCAAGTATATCGAGGCTCTTGAATACTGCCGCGATATCTGCCGAAGAGCTGCTCTCAGGGGTATAGACATAGAAATTATCGACATCGGAGGTGGCTTCCCTATAGATTATCTGACACCGGTACTCCCAATGGCCAACTTCTGTCAGCCCATTAATGAATACCTGGAAAGATACTTTACAAGCTACAGACTGATCGCGGAACCGGGACGGGTTCTCAGCGGAAGATCAATGACCCTGGCTGCCAAAGTCATTGGTAAATCTATGCGCAACGGTGTATGGTGGTACTATCTTGATGAGGGCGTTTACGGCTCCTTCTCGGGAAAAATTTACGACCATGCCGAATATCCTATGTTTGTCGCCCGTGATGGTGATGGACAAAGGCACAATTCGGTACTGGCAGGACCGACATGCGATTCCATAGATGTGCTTTATGAAAATATCAGCCTTCCCATATTAGAGATAGGCGATCTTGTTGTATTCGACTCGATGGGTGCTTATACCTGCGCCAGCGCTTCGAATTTCAATGGCTTTCCTAAAGCAAAAATACTAGTTGTCGAATAAGCTGATTTGCAGCAAGAGAGAATCTGCTGAGCTAATCGATTACCTGTAAATGGGTAACGAAGCTCAGCCTTGTAGTGATAAATACCAAACTTATGCGCCCTGATCCGGGTGCATAAGTTTGGTAATAGAAGTTTGAACCCCTAACACCGGATTGAGGTGGTTATGAGCCTTAATTTCCATGCCGAAAGTGGATCTTCTTTGTGGATACAGAATCTTGTAAACGGGCGTTCCGGCCTCTGTATCAGGGCTAAGCACGCATTGTTCTGTGATTCAAGTCCGTTTCAGAAAATTGAGGTATTCGATACCTATGCTTTTGGAACCGTTTTGTGCCTGGGTGGCACTATCGTCAATACAGAACAAGACAGTTTCGCATACAATGAAATGATAGTCCATCCGGCAATGCTCATGCACAAGAAACCCGAACGTGTTTGTATCATCGGTGGTGGTGATGGCGGATGCCTGAGAGAGGTACTGAAGTACAGTGATGTAAAATCGGTCGTAGTGGTGGAAATTGATGAGATGGTGAAGACCACAGTAGAGAAATTCTTCCCGGTTCTCGCAAAAGGTTTCAAAGACAGCAGAACAGAAATTGTTTACGATGACGGGTATCATTTCCTTAAGACTGATAAAAGTACCTTTGATGTCATAATCGTTGATTCATTTGATCCGGGTGGGCCTGTTGCTTCGCTGGAAACAGCCGATTTCCATCGCGTAGTCTCCACCAGACTCTCTGAAGATGGGATTGCGGTATTCCAGACCGATTCCCCGACTATTAAACGCGATACCCTTCGCAGAGCAATTCAGAGCGTTTCTCCGTTCTTTAAGTATAAAAAGACCTATTTATGCTCTTTGAGATCATTTCCGGAAGGGATCTGCAGTTTTCTGATCTGTTCGAATAAAGAAGAAATCCTGGGTAATTTCGATAAGGAACGATATAAACCAATAGTAAAACACTGCAATTACTATAATGAAGATGTGCATGTGGGTGCTTTTCTGCTCCCTCAGCACATTAAAAAGCTTTTAAAGGGCTGATAGAAACACGGTCAGAGAATCCTTGTATTTGAAGACGGCATTAAATATCTTGAAAATAACGGTATTTTACCTGCCTGAAAAGAATTCCCCATGGAAATTTTAAAAATACTGTGGATCCTGATATTTTTTCTTTTTTCGCTCAATTTAATTTTCATTTGGAGCAAGATATACGTAATATATAAAAGATTGGAATCATTGACTGAGCTGCTTAAAAAAACCGCAGAACTGGGTAATGACTTCTATAAATCCCGCAGTACCGAATCTTAAACAAGCTCATTGACATCATAGTACAGAAGAAGAACAAATTAGTCTGGTCAGGTCTGAAACAATTGAACCGCCCGATTCTGAATCCGGTGTTGCTGTGAGCAAGTCCGGGAGCCGGTCAGAAGATCCGGAAAGGGGGTAGAAGGCAAAAAGAGAGTAGTTTTCCGGAAGTAATTTTTTTTGTAACGTAAACTTAAACAATCAGAATCATGTGCATCAGGGTGAAGTTAACCCTTGTCAACGCGCGGGCCTCAAAAATGAATGGCCCTTACAAAAATCACATTACAAACATGCGCGTCGCTGATACATTACAAAATGCACTGATAACACATTATGGAGAAGTAACAATATGGAATTAGCAGCAATCATCACGACATTGGTGGTCGTTTTACTGCAAATAATAACTTTGTCGATTGTGCTTGGAACCAGAAAAATGGTTAACGAACTCAACAGTCAGAAATCAAATGTATCCACTCACGGAGACAGAAGAGATCGTGATTTCAGGCATAACAGAAGGCCTTCACAGGATAACAGGCCAAAAGCACAGCCACAAAGTACTACTACTGCTGCTGTCGATCCGGTCGAGAAATCATTACGTGATATCAATTTGAAGTTAAAAAATGCAGAGCGTGATCAGGAATTTGCGCGGAAAAGAATGCATGAGGGTAATTTCTCCAAGGATCAAAACAACAGAAGAAGAGATGGCGGAAGAGGCGGCAGAGACTATCGCAACCGTGACCGGGACAATCGTGGTAATGACCGCCGCGGAAACTGGAACGATAGAAACCGCAGGGACAACAACGCAGCGCCCAACGGCAATGTAAATCCCGATGCCGAGGAAAGATTCGAGATTAAGAATATCCCTGAAACACAGGTCCAGGAAATTCAGGCCACAACTGCAGCTCCGGATATCGTTCCCTCAGATTTTGGATCCGAAGAGAATATGCAGCATGGACGCAAATTCGGGGACAAGCGCAGGATGTACACATCTGAAGCTCACACCGAAAATGATACACCATCAGTTGTTGCCGAGCCGGAACAGCAGGACTCGCAGGTTCAGCAGGTGCAACAGGTGCAACAGGTGCAGGAAGAAGTTCTGCCTGCTTCTGAAGAAACAACAACTGCAGAAATCAAATTTGGACGCAGGTAAGAGATTCTACAGTAATCACAAAGGCTCGACA
>CAYLVN010000240.1:0-2638 GCA_964387115.1 uncultured Fibrobacter sp. | reverse complement strand
CTTTTTTGTGGTGTACCAGGTAAAAAAACGGTTCTTCTTCTGCTATGATACTCTCCAGATCTGTTCTCACAGGTTTTCCAGCTGGTTCGGAAATTATTTACATTAAAATATTGTCAATTCAGATAACTTGTTGTCATAGAACAAGTTGTATAGAAATGTGTTCGGATTGCAGCATATGTTTCTGCCAAATAGACTATTTTTGATTATATTGTTAATGGTAGAAGGCGGAAATCGTGTATGCCCAGAAAAGCTAAACTCAATATTTTCGAATATGTAGACTACCGTTTTTTTTTGACGGATTATTTCGATTTCCAGAAGAAACTGTCTAAAAAATTCTCTAACCGGTCATTTGCACATAAAGCAGGATTACCGCCAAGCCTTCTGAATGATATTCTCTCCAGACGCCAGAATCTGACATCGGCAGCCATGCGCAAATATGCGGCTGCAATGGGGTTGACCGAAAAAGAAACAGCATACTTTGAAGCATTGATGGAATTCAATAACGCAGAGTGCAATGCGGATAAAAATCGTTATTTTGGCGAAATGGTGCGCTTGCGCGGCAGATCCTCTGTAAAGTTTCTTGACTCACAGCAGTACCGGTATTTCTCAAACTGGTATAACCCGGTAGTTAGGGAACTGATGGTTCATGTCGGTCTTGGTGATGATCCGGTGGCGATATCCCGTTCAATAGTTCCCTATGTCAGCCCTGCTAAAGTACGCAAATCCATAGAGCTCCTTAAAGATCTCGGACTTGTGTATAAGTCATCTGATGGCCGCTTGCAGGCACCTGATAAAGTCATCTCCTCTGAATACCAGGTACAGTCAGTAGCCCTTAAAAACTATCACATCAGCATGCTGGAGCGTGCCAGGGAATCACTCGATACTCACTCCAGCGATGAGAGAGAGTTTCAGGGACTCACAATTTGTGCAAGCAGTGCGACCTTGCAGCGTATGAAAGACAGGATCCGCAGCTTTACTGACGAACTCCTTGGCATGGCAGCCGCGGAAAATGAAGATGCCGAAGAGGTTTTTCAGGTCAATGTTCAGGTTTTCCCTTTTACACGTAAAAGGGCTGAGAAATGAAAACAAATCCCTGTAATCGGCTTTTTCGATTCGCCACTGAACTGGCGGCCGGGGTTCTGCTTCTTTGTTACTGCACCAGTACTCCTCTCTCCACTGAAGGGGGTGGATCAAGAGGTGGAAATCCGGTGGTCGTGGGTACTCTTTGCGGCCCGGATGGCTCAAGGGCGGGCAATGCAAAAGTTTCACTTATTGCAAAAGAGTATAATCCCATAGCTGATACACTCAACAGCTTTATAACAGAGGGGATTACCGACTCTCTGGGACAATTCTCAATCACCGCACCGGATACCGGAATCTTCAACATCGAAGCCGAAGCGGGTAATGATGGCGCCTGTCTCATCAGATTTAATGTAAAGATGGTTCGTGACAGTACAACCGTTGTACCACTTGACACACTGCGCAACCCCGGAACCATAAAAGTAATTATTCCCGATAGCAGCGATCTGGCCGACGGCTATATATATGTGCCTGGAACTACTATCATGAATCAAATAACAAAAATCGGGCAGACCCTAAGTATCGAATCTGTACCACCTGGAGTTCTTCCTGTACTCTGCTTTGGAAGGAAAAACCTGAGAGAGAAAATTGTTATCGGCCAGAATCTCCTGATCACTCCTGAAAGTACCACTGTTGTTCAGAACTGGAACTGGCGCTTCAGCAGACAAATCATACTGAATACATCCAAATCAGGGGCCGGTACAAAAGAAGACGTATACGACTTTCCTGTCCTGATAAGATTAACACAGGAAAACTTCGATTTCTCTGAAGCGCAGGATTACGGGCAGGATATTCGCTTTACTTCCTCAAATGGTGTACCGCTTTCCCATGAAGTCGAGACCTGGAGCTCCGATGGCAGGAATGCTGCAATATGGGTTAAAGTTGATACCGTTTTTGGTGATAATGGTGAACAAACAATAACCATGTACTGGGGTAATCCGGATGCTGCGGATGCTTCAGACAGCAGATCTGTTTTCGATACTGCATCCGGCTACCAGGCAGTATGGCATTTCAGCGATGAAACCGGTGCTGTAGCAAATGATGCAACGCTGAATAAGTATAACGCCGTTTCTGCTGATACAGCAAGACCGCTGGCGGGAAGCGGAGTTGCCGGGGGTTGCCGTGTGTTCAATGGCACCAATAATTTTTACTCAGTTCCAAATAGTTCCAGCAGTAAACTTGATTTTCCCGAAGATGGAGATTTCTCAATCAGCGCCTGGGTATTGGTGGAAAGCTACGACAGTTTACCCCACGTTATAGTTGCCAAGGGATATGAGCAGTACTTTATGCGCTATACTGGAATTTCCACCAGAACACCATTGTGGGAATTTGCTCAGATAGACGGGAGAGGAAACTGGGAGGCCTGCTCGACGGGTGCCGCAATGAATGAATGGACACTCGTTACAGCTGTCCGACAAGGGAAGAGACAGCTTCTTTACTGCAACGGGGTGCTTGCTGACAGTACACCGGATGTCTTTGCGTCTGCAAACTTCATAAGGAATACGTCAAGTGATGTTTCGATTGGAAAATATATGGACAAAGTTGATATACCCGAATA
>CAYLVN010000239.1:0-5768 GCA_964387115.1 uncultured Fibrobacter sp. | reverse complement strand
TAATTCAGTAATTACCACTTATAATTTCAGCAATCCCAGTATCGTTTCTGTCTTGATCCAGAAGACCAAATCCGCCTCTATAATCCCAGTTGGCATATGAAATATTCTTGTCTCTAAGCACTGAAACCAGATCACGGTACCAGGCCCAACTCTTCTCTTCAGGTGCTTCTTTATAACATCCGAATTCACCGCAGTAAAGTGGACATCCTGTTTTCTTCCTCAGTGATAATGGTCTTGACATATCCTCAATCATCACGTCACGATCGCAGTATTTGTTCCATCCGTTCAGTTTTTCCCTAAAGGGACTCTGTACCTTTTCTAACTCTTCTTTGGGGACCGGTTTCCCCGGATAGTTAACCTGCCCGCAGTAGGCCCCTCCTTCCCACCACGGCGCTCTGTAATGGGTCAGAAGCATGGGGTTATAATAGTGGAAAGTCAGGATGATGTTCTTGTCATCAGGCACTTCAAGTTCATCAAAAGTATCAACAGAGTTCCACCTGTTTGAACCAATTATTACGGTTCTTTGCGGCTCTACTCCCCTGATTTTTTCAAAAACAAAATTGCTCACCTCATTCCAGCTTGCATTATCCCTGGCAACAGGCTCATTAAGAATCTCATAGGCAATCAAATCCTCTGACCAACTCCCGATATTACGGGAAATACTCCCCCATAAACCCGCCAGCCTCTCTTTTTCTTCCGGATCAGTAAAGAGTTTCGGTTCATCTATGTCATTAAAGTAATGGGTTCTGAGGATATGCAGATCAACAATTGCCTTCAGATTTTCTCTCTGGCACCAGTAAATTGACTCATTTAACAGATCAAATGCTTCATTCTCCTGGATTCCGTTTTCTTTCCACATCTGCTCTTCGTCAACAGGAATACGGATATGATCAAAGTTCATATCTGCGATTCTGGATACATCTTCCCGGATAAACCAGGCTCTCCTTTCTGCGCCTCTGCTGCTGCTCTGGCTTAGCCAATGTGAGATATTGGTTCCGCGTCCCGGATTAAATGCCATGGAAGTCTCCTGTCCTTTTTATTCAGGGGAATATATATCTGAGAGGCAATAAAGAGTATTGAGATAATGAATGGCCGTTTTTCTATGCTGGCTTATTTTTCAAAAGAACGTCAGGTCAGAGAGGCTGTTCTGCAGTGTTTTTTTATGGTTTTTCACTGAGTCATCTCCGGGGATGAATCCCCAGAGATGACTTTTGGATTTAACGTTTTAAGTCACAATTTCATCTCTGGGGTGCCCTCTCGCCACAAGATAAGTGCCCCCTCCCGTGCATAAGCTCCGCCTTTACCTCACCCGCAGTACAACCCTGAATCCTACAGTCGAATTCACTGATGAAGGAGGCATTTTGCTTCGTGTTCCTGATTGTAAAAAGTATTCGCTATGCATCCAGCTTCCTCCGCGTATTACTCGCTCCTGGCCACTTTCCGGTCCATACGGATCTGCTGAGGGGCTTACTGAGTAGTAGCTTGAGTCATACCAGTCGTTACACCATTCCCACAAATTCCCGGCCATATCGTAGAGGCCAAATGCATTGGGTTTCTTTTGAGCAACAGGATGAGCTGTATTTAAGCTGTTTGTTTTAAGCCAGGCATAAGCAGTGCTTTCTAACAGGCTGTTACCCCAGTAAAAAGTGGCAGCTTTTCTGGCTCTGCATGCGTATTCCCACTCAGCTTCGGTAGGAAGTCTGTATCCATCAGCATCCATATCGATCGTCAAACCCTCCATCGAGCTGTTTGCTACCGGAGTTCCCGAAATGGCAGTATAAATATAAACGGTATCTAAAGAGTCCCTTTTACTTCGTTGGTTGCAATAGTAAGCTGCATCGGCCCATGAGATATTCGATACCGGTAGATTGCCGTTCGCAATAAACGGGGAGCCTGTAAGGGCAGAATAATCTTCTGCTGTTACTTCTGTTGAGTCGATCCAGTAATTGTATGTGAATGATACCATGTGGATCGGTGTCTCACTTGATGCAAAACCTTCCTGCCCCATATTGAAGTTAAGATTTTTACTCCTTACAAATTTCATCCCGTCAGGACCTGATGAAGGCCTGGGTGATGTGAGTTTACCGGTAGTCTCAATACTATCTCCGAAAAGATCCTTCACACGTAATATCCATGTGTAAGATGTGCCTGGTAAGATACTGTCAAGCACCAGTGTGGTTTCTGAACCAGAGTAGACTGGAGTCGGGACCGTATTTCCGGCACCCAGAAACAGGCTGTAAGACTGAATGTCGGCATCACCATCAGGATCTTTCGCTGAAAAACTCACCTGAAATGTCCCGGCATACCGGTCAAAATCGAATGTCAGAAAATCCTGTGCGCTTATAAAGACTGCCGTATCTGGTCCCTGGTTAAAGAAAATATTGAAACTGTCGGAAACACAGTTGTTATCATCATCCATGGCTACCCAGATAACTTTCACAGGCCCGCCTTCAGGATAGGAAAAGGAAAATACAGGAGAATCTGAACTGTCCCTCCATTCAGAGTCGGTATCGGTTTTCATGTAGTATTTGATTATGTTTCCGGCTGTATCTGAGACCTGCATGTTTATATTTACGGTTGCATACTGACTTACAATTGTGTCCTGAATTTTTGTCAGAACTGGTGCATAGCTATGTACAGAAACAATAAAACTGTCAGGAGAGGAAACCAGTCTGTCATTATCCATGGAGCTGAACCAGACAGTATTTTTTCCGGCTTCTGAAACATCCCAACTTTTATAATGAGGTAAGTCTGCAGGAACCGTGTCCCAGGTTACTCCCCCATCAAAAGACCAGCGGTACCATTTTATAGTGCCGTTTTCATCAGAGCCCTGAGCTGATAGTGCAATTTTGTCATTAATTTTGATCAGAGTATCGGTTTTGGGTGATACTACCGGCGGATAATAATTTGTACCGTATGGATCAAATAGATTGTTCCAGTCTTTTTCCTGGGGCAGTTGTGCACAGAAAGCTGCGAGCAGCAAGAGGACTGGTAGAGAGTATTTTAATCTTTTAGTAAACATTATGGTCTGTCTGATAAATCCGATTGTTTATAATTCAACTTGCTTTGACTTAAAATACAAAAGATAATCCTACGCCAACCAGGCAACCACCAGCAACTCCCAGAAAGGTGTTTCTGAAATTGATCGCTTTTCTGGCGTTAGAAATGTTCTGGTTATATGCGCTGCGGTGGTTGACACATCCATCTGTGGTCACTGAAGCATCGTATGCCGCCGCTTCCACATCAGCCGCTTTCAGTTGAGATTTGGCGTAATCATCATAAAAAACTCCAGCGCCGGTAAAAGCCATCGTCAGAACACCAAAAACGATTTTCTGTACACGCTGGCGGCCTTGTTTCTTTTTGAGAACGACTGTTTTTACTGAATCTTTCCATTCCTGAGAGCGATCCATTTGAAGTTCAAGGACAAGTGATTTTTCAGGAGAAATGGAGATCGATTCTTTTAGAGGAGCATAGCCGGGCATACTCAGTTTAATTTCACGGGAATTTCCGGGTCTGAAATAGTAGCTTTTAAAGGGTGTATAACCGTAGTTTTCGCCGTCGATTGATAGTTTTGCGCCTGAAGGTTTACTTGTGAGCTCAAAGTGAGCACATCCCATTCTGCATTCAATAATTATTCTGCTGTCTTCGCCCGCTTTAAAATTCATATTTGAAGAGAACACGACTGAATCTGATTGGCTTATCTCAATTTTGACGTCCCCGGAAGGAACCTGATACCAGCCGCCAATATCATGCTCGACAACTTTACCATCTGCGTGTACAACTGCACTATCGGGCAATCCAATAAAAATAACCCTGCTGCTTTCAGCAGAATCATTCTGTGCAAAAATTGACTGCGATGACAAAGATATCAGTAAAAGTGCGGGAATAAGAAACATTCGATGTAATGGCATTAAAGTAAAACTCCTCGCAACTACTCTTTTATTTTCTCGTTTTTGTTAATATACAAGCCAGATGCAGGCCGGACATTTCGCTTATTCATTGATCCGGATCTTCTCTCCACGTTTCGTCCCATCAAATCCATAACAGGTCCTGAAAAGGCGGAACCTTCTCCTCTCAGGGATGAACCTGGTGAGAATGTGAGTACTTTTCCGATCGGAACCATGCGTTTCAAGATAGTTTTCTGGAACGGCAATGCCCGGGAATAAGCTTTTCTTATGAGACTGACACTGTCAATGTATACATCCTTGTCATCAAGCCCGCAGTTGAACTCAACACGTGCATCCGGACAATCTTCACTGCCCATCGTGAAATTTATAACGTACTTTTTAGGCACCGCTGTAAGCTCGATAAGCATCATGGAACTGTCGAGCAGGTTTTCATATGAACCGTCATTTCTATTGATTTCCGCCCTGATTGTTCGATTACTGTCTGCCCAGGCTACAAATGAGAACTCGTAGGCGATTTTATCCTGAAGGTTTATTCCTGACTGGGTAAACTGAATATGCCACTTTTCACTTCCAGAACTGTCAATAGCAATTCTGTATACACGATCCTCTGTTACAGTACCTGTTGCAGCTCCGCCGTAAACGCCCAGATTCCAGCCGATATCACCTTCGGAAAAGGATCCGTTTACAATCTTTTCTGCACTTGCCGTAATTTCAAAAGACATTTCTGTTTCCGCAATTAAACTTTCATCGGAGACACTCTTTATGCGTAGAAGACACCATGGCGAATAGATTCCAGAGGGGACCCACGAAAAACTCCCGGTGTTAGGAACAGAATCCGCGATCTTCATCCAGTTGAGTCCGTTATCTACTGAAAGCTCGATTGAAAGAGGATCGCTGTTTCCGAGACTGGTCCAGGAAATCTTTACAGGTTCGCCTTCATACAGTACTGCCCCCGCCTCTGGAACATCCAAAGAGAGCCTTGGCCCGGGGATCTGTATCAATTGTACGTTACTTATGGAAATATCACCGTTATACTTCCCGCAGTTAAACTCTACACGTGCGGAAGTATCGTCCTGGGTCATTGAAAATACCAGTTCAAAAGACTGTTTTGCCGGAGTCAGATATATAGTGTCTCGTACTGAATATGGGAAGTAATCTCCCCCGTCTCTGCACACAGATGCTTCTATTGTTCTCTCTGCAGTAGATGATGCATCGAAAGAGAAACGGTAAATAGCGCCACTGTCAAGTGATATGCGGTTTTGAGTAAACTGGATTGACCAGGCATCCGCACCGGGACTGGTAATCTCAATCAAGTATCTGCCATCTGCCACCGTGCCTGTGGCTTCTGAACTGTAAATACCAAGGTTCCAGGAGTCTGTGCTGCTGAAGGTACCATTCTGAATAAGGTTGTCCTGGCTGTATACAGAAAATAAACATAAAGCGAATATAAGAAAAAGAAATCTGTACATCATTTAATCACCTGAATCTATGAATTTAATCAAATAAAAACAACGCCTTAGCAGAATACAGATACCCGAAATAGCAGTAAAACCGTTGTATTATGACATTGGTGTTAATTGAGTTTAAAAGGTTCAATTTTCATCGTGTTAAATGCCTCTCCAACCGTGTAAAATGATCCTGCTACGCATATCAGGTCATTTGGGTTGTTAAATGCAGCGGCTACAGCCGATTCGATATCTGGTGCGATACTGCATCTTTTTCTCTCTTCTGGAGGCACATGTGAAAGAAGATCGTATGGAGAAGCCGCTCTCTCTATCTGTGGCTGCGTGAGTATCAGGTCTTCGGCTATTTCAAGATATTTTTCCAAGACCCCTGCCATATCTTTGTCCTTCATGATTC
>CAYLVN010000238.1:0-5784 GCA_964387115.1 uncultured Fibrobacter sp. | reverse complement strand
CAACAGGGCATTTTTCCTTGTGCTGACAGATATTGCCATGCCGGATATGGATGGATATGAGTTTATCAGCAAAATCAAAGATAAAAATTTCCCTTCGGAAATGGCGCTGATGACAGGTTTTGGTTATAATCCCAAACATACTCTTGTAAAAATTTACAAGACTGTTCGTTACCCCTGCCTTTTCAAGCCGTTTAACCGGGCCAAAGTTGCAGAAGCTGTACAGAATGCCTGGAACTCCTATCACAAGGACCTGGATACATAATCCGCTTCAGACAAGCCCGTGCGGAAATATTTACATTTAAGAAGCAGTGGCGGGCTTGTTGAATTTCAACAGCAACAAGTCTTATGCAAAACAGATATATTGTCATAAAAGGTGCCCGCGAGCACAACCTTAAAAATATCGATGTCTCAATCCCCAGAGACTCCCTCACTGTAATTACCGGCCTTTCCGGCTCAGGGAAATCTTCTCTTGCTTTCGACACCCTTTATTCAGAGGGACAAAGGAGATTTGTGGAGTCTCTATCCACCTACGCCCGCCAGTTTCTGGGGCTGATGGAAAAGCCGGATGTCGACTCTATTGAAGGTCTCTCCCCCTCCATCTCAATTGAGCAGAAAACAACCGGGCACAATCCACGCTCCACAGTCGGGACTATCACCGAAATTCACGACTATCTCCGTCTGCTCTTTGCAAGGGCCGGAACCCCGACATGCTATAAATGCGGGAAAGTGATCTCCCGCCAGACAATCCAGGAGATCACCGATAGAGTGATGGAACTTCCTGAGGGCACCAAATTTCAGATACTGGCTCCCATTGTATCAGGAAGAAAAGGGGAATACAGGGAGCTGCTTGAGAAACTGCAGAAAGACGGATACCTGCGTGTAAATGTAGACGGGATTATTTATACCCTGGATGAACAGATACCTCTTGACAAAAACAAGAAGCATACAATAGAGGTTGTCATTGACCGCCTCATAAACACAAAGACAATTCGCTCACGCCTTACAGACTCACTTGAAACGGCTCTCAAGCTCAGTACAAACGGAACAGTAAAAATTGACCGCGGTGACAGCGGTGAACTGGTCTTTTCTGAACTTCTCTCCTGTCCCGACTGCAGCGTCAGTTATGAAGAGATAACACCCAGGATGTTTTCATTCAACAATCCCTTTGGTGCCTGTGAAAGCTGTACGGGGCTGGGCTATCTTATGGAAATAGATCCGGAACTCTGTGTGCCGGATAAATCCCTGACTATAGGAGAAGGTGCGATTGTCCCCTGGAACAGTGCTTCTACTCAGGGCAGCTGGAATAACCAGATCCTCACATCTGTGTGCCGTCATTTTAAAATACCATTGGATAAACCATTCTCCGCGCTCTCAAAAAAGCACCGTGACATACTCTTTTACGGTTCAGGCGAAGAAAAGATCACTATGGAGTGGGAAGCTTCCAGCAGTGAGAGAGAAGGCAGGGGTCAGTTCAAGAGAACATTTGAGGGAGTGATACCAAATCTGCTGCGCCGCTACAGGGAAACCTCCTCGGAAGATATCCGCCGCTGGATCATGGATTTCATGACACAGCGCCAGTGCCCGGTCTGTAAAGGCGCAAGACTTAAGAAGGAAAGTCTGTCGATTCTGATCGGAAAAAAGAATATCGCCGAAATTTCTTCCATGTCAATTCAAAAGGCCGCAGAATTTTTTGATTCCCTCACTCTTGGCAGCAAAGAGACAAAAATTGCGGGTCAGGTGATCAAAGAAATCAGACAGAGGATCGATTTTTTAAGGAACGTGGGTCTTTCATATCTTACCCTGAGCAGAGGCGCTTCTACCCTCTCAGGTGGAGAGGCACAGAGAATAAGACTTGCCACACAGATCGGTTCACGTTTGACAGGAGTTATTTATATCCTTGACGAACCGAGCATCGGACTTCATCCCTGCGACAACACCCGTCTGCTCAAGACCCTGATTGCGCTTCGGGACCTCGGCAATACAGTAGTTGTAATCGAACATGACAGAGAAACGATGCTTGCGGCCGACTATCTGATCGATATCGGGCCAGGAGCCGGTATTCATGGCGGGAGAGTTGTTTCGGAAGGGACACCTGCACAGGTCTGCGCTGACAAAAGCTCTTTAACAGGTGCTTACCTGTCCGGCAGAAAAGAGATACCGGTTCCAGCAACAAGGAGAAAAGGAAACGGCTCTGAACTGATCCTCAAAGGCGCCAGCGGAAACAATCTGAAAAATGTAGATGTCAAGATCCCGCTTGGAATGCTGGTATGTATTACCGGAGTTTCCGGATCCGGCAAAAGCACACTTATCAACCAGACACTCTACCCGGCGCTGGCCAGACATATTTACCATTCCAAAACACATCCACTTCCATATAGCCGGATCACGGGACTTCAGAACATAGATAAAGTAATCAACATGGACCAGTCCCCTATCGGCAGAACCCCCAGGTCAAACCCTGCCACTTATACAAAGATTTTAGACCAGGTACGTGAGCTCTTTGCCTCTCTTCCGGAAAGCAAGATACGGGGCTACAACTCCGGCAGGTTCAGCTTCAATATAAAGGGCGGCAGATGTGAGGCGTGTGAAGGGGACGGGGTACTGAAAATAGAGATGCATTTTCTTCCCGATGTCTACATCCAGTGCGAGACATGCAAGGGTAAACGGTACAATCGTGAAACACTGGAAATATTATACAAAAATAAAAGTATCGCAGATGTTCTCAATATGACAGTTGATGAGGCGTTGTCGTTTTTTGACAAGATCAGCACGATTAAGCACAAGCTTTCCGTTCTGTCTCAGGTCGGGCTGGGCTATATTCATCTGGGGCAGCCATCCACCACGCTTTCCGGTGGTGAGGCACAGCGGATCAAGCTGGCTTTTGAGCTCTCAAAGCGGGCAACAGGCAGGACTTTGTATATTCTGGATGAGCCTACGACCGGTCTTCATTTCCAGGACATCCTGATGCTTATGAGCGTGGTGAAAGAACTTGTTGACAAAGGCAATTCGGTTATTGTAATTGAACACAATCTGGATGTGATCAAGTGTGCTGATTATCTCATAGATTTGGGTCCGGAGGGGGGAGATAAGGGCGGTACGATTGTAGCAACAGGGACCCCAGAACAGGTTTCCGCCCATCCCCAGTCAGTTACCGGCCAGTTTCTTAAGCCTTTGCTGAAAAAGTGACATCTAGGTTAACCGCTGTTTCGGCCCGCCTCTGAGCAATCCCACTATAAATGAGATCACAAAAAGGGCTATGAAAATATAGAACAGTATTTGGGCAATTGAACCGGCGGTGGAGGCAAGCCCTCCGAAACCCAATAGTGCAGCCACGATTGCCACGATGAGAAAGACTAAAGCCCATTTCAACATTTTTTCCCTCCAGGAAAATGGTTCAGACAGATTATTAAAACGCAAAAATCATTCCATAGATCCTTTAAATAAGCTATTTTGTGATAAGTTACTTACCTTAAGGAGGTTTTTTAAATGGCTGGAAAGAATATTGTGCTGTTCGGCCCGCCCGGAGCGGGAAAAGGTACCCAGGCAGTGAAACTCAAGGATCTGCTTTCTATTCCCCATGTTTCAACAGGTGATATGTTCCGCTATCACATCAAGAATTCCACCCAGTTGGGACTTACCGCAAAGGAGTATTCCAATAAAGGGCAGCTTGTTCCAGATGAGGTTACAATCGCCATGGTGAAGGACCGTCTCTCACAGCCTGACATGAAGAATGGTTTTCTTCTGGACGGTTTCCCCAGAAGCGTTCCTCAGGCAGAGGCTCTTGACAAAATACTTGCAGAGCTCAACATGAAACTCGACCATGTTGTGAACATCTCGGTTTCTGATGATCAGATCCGTGCCCGCCTCGCAAAAAGGGCATCTATTGAGGGACGTGCCGATGATGCTGATCCGAAGGTGATCCAGAACAGGATTGACACCTACAAGAGCCAGAGCGAACCCTGCCTTGCCTATTACCGCCCCACAGGCATTGTGCATGATATCGATGGAATAGGAACTATCGATGAAGTTTTTCAGAGAATCAGCAGCCTTTTCTGATTTGCTGAACAGGCTTTTTCTATAAAGAGGGCTCTGATAGGAGCCCTCTTCTGTTATCTTAACCGGGGCCGGTATTCCGCAGTAAAACCTTTTGACCAGCCCAGCTCGGGGTGACTTACAAATGACAGAGCGGCACCAGCCCGGCTCCACTCCGCAACCACCCCGATACCGATCATTACCGGGTTAGTCGATACTGCCGCATGGATCCCCAGCCAGCCAAAAAGCCTGTACTCCTCTCCTAATGTAAACCTGACCGGCTGTACCTGCGATGGAATTACTTCTATTGTCACGCCCTGTGCCCCGAAAAGGTTGCGTTTCGTATGGATACTGCCCCGCAAAAGAAAAGGGGTATCCGAACCGCTGCGGCTCTCTTTCAATACGATATGTTCCGTCTGAAACATAACTGCAGCGTACTTGAACGGTACCCAGACTGCGGCGCCCAGTTCTCCAAGAGTTCTGGTCATCTCTTTTTTCCCCCGAACAAAGAACCTTTGTCCTGTTGCCTCAAGACTGAAGCCTCTGTATCCCACAGATAAAAATCCTGTCTGACTGTAAAAAATTCCAAATGCATTGAACTGAGAAACGGCTGCTTTAATTTTTATGATTTGTCCGGCATAACCTGCTCCGGAAACCGCTCTGTAGATAAGCCTGTCTTCTAAATTGTCCATCCTATCGTAGTAGGAAACCGCCCCCGCAGAGATTACAAGCCCGCTTCCGCTGTGTAAAGCAGCAGCAGGAAACCATGGGGATCGTCCCCCCATCCCATCATCCCAGATAATGGTTCCCAGATTGCCCATTAAATAGCCTGACGGGAATGGATCATCCATACCTGAAGCAGTAGTAACGCACATGAATAGTATCAATGCTGTAATTATCGCCACAGAACACCTTTTTTTCTGATCATTACACTTTTTCCAGATTTCTGAATCTGCGCTATGACAAAGAACGGACCGACAGCCACTTTCTGCCCGTTGTCAGACTTCCCGTCCCATAGATATTTCCTGACAGCAGGACCTGAGAAAGTACGAACCTTTCTTCCGTCAAAGCTGTAAATTGACAATGAGACAGTGCTTGAGGAAGACACCTTCAAAGTGACCGCCAACAGGTCATCTTTTCCATCTCCATCGGGAGTAAAGGGTATCGGGCCGATCTCCATGGATGGATCCTGAGTGGTGCGCCAGAAAAGGGAACTATTGGGGAAACCCGGCGTTGCTCTCACTGAGAGATTCCAGGATTCCGATGATAATCCGTCATAGTCAGGTCTGCCTCTCTCAAGAGACTGATTTTCCCACTTTGTAAACCAGGCACTTTCGAAGCAGGCAATATCACAAAAAAAACCGGATCTTCCTGTCAGAAACAGAGTATCTCTGTAGTTATCAAGAGTGTGCCACACAGGAGGCTCAAGGACGTTCTTGAGTCCGGGATAACGGGCACATAAGGCCTCAGCATCTTTGGTCACAACCAGAAACCCGCCCGGTTCCAGGAACCTGTCTGTTGCGCTCAGAACTGCCGTATCGGAACTGTTCCCGAATTTCCATCCCGAAAGATTGACTGTCATGGATGAGGTATTTACCAGTTCGAACCACTCAGGCTCACCTGTCAATGTTCTGGGAGAAAGTTCATTTATTCTGATGACCCCGTCAGGCATCCTTACCCCGGAAAGATCAATCAGCCATTCCGTATTGGCCATGGAAAAAACCAGATCAAAATTGCCAGCCAATACGGAAT
>CAYLVN010000237.1:0-5796 GCA_964387115.1 uncultured Fibrobacter sp. | reverse complement strand
CCCTCATCCTCACTGTCAAGATTAATAAGCATCCTTCCGGTGATAAAACCCGGCTTGAGCCCCAGCACCCCTCCCATTCCCGATTCTTCATCAACTGTAAAAAGAGCCTCTATCGGCCCGTGCCGAAGCCCCTGATCCTCAAGAACCGCAAGCATCGCTGCGGCACCTATACCGTTATCCGCTCCCAGAGTCGTCTTCTCTGCCCTCACCCATTCCCCGTCTATAACAGGAATTATGGGGTCTTTGTAAAAATCGTGCTCTACACCTGCATTTTTCTGTGGCACCATGTCAAGATGACTCTGAAGAACTACAGTCGGGCTCTTCTCTCTTCCCGCAGTTGCGGCTTTACTTACCACCACATTGCCGACATCATCGCATTTATACGAAAGACCCAGTCCCGATGCTACCTCCTGAACATAACGGGCAGCAGCCATCTCATGCTTTGAGGGCCTGGGAATTTTACATAAAGCAGCAAAATGCTTCCAGAGCAGTTCCGGTTTAAGAGAAGTAATCTCCGGCATTGGCGTTCTCCTTATTTTTTCCTTTGACTCTAATAATTGACTTACTGAAATTACTGTCCGCTCAAAAAGCCGAATATAACTGGTATACTGACATTATTTGAACAGATGCTTTCCTTTCAATATAAGTTGTAATCAGACATCACAGATAATGCACTCTTCATTTTCTCTTCAACAGTTTCCGCACCTCTCTCAGACTCCTTGTGTTAATTACATCACCCTTCTCCAGCCATCCCCGCCTGGCCTGCCCCACCCCGAAACGCATAAAATCCAGTTCACCGGTGCTGTGAGAATCTGAACCGATCGAGATCTTTACTCCCATCTCCTTTGCAAGCCTGCAATGGGTCTCGTTAAGATCCAGTCTCACAGGATGGCTGTTCAATTCCAGAATACATCCACGCTCTTTTGCCCCCCTGACAATTGCCTCGATATCAATCTCAAAAGGCTCCCTTTTATTTATCAGACGTCCGGTGGGATGAGCCAGGATGTTGAAGTACTGGTTGTCCATGGCCTTAAGAACCCTCTTTGTCTGCTTGTCTCTTGACAGGTTGAATCTGTAGTGAACCGAACAGACCACTACATCAAGGTCCTTTAAAACAGAATCGGAAAGATCCAGTGAACCATCCTCCAGGATATCCACCTCTATCCCCTTTAAAACAGTAAATCCCTCAAGAGTCTCATTGAGCCTGTCAATGTACTCGATCTGCGCGGCAAGGTCACTCTCCTTGAGTCCATGAGCCATCGCCAGATGCTTTGAATGATCTGTTATCGCCAGGTACTCATAACCTTTAGCCCGCGCTGCACTCACCATCTCCTCTATTGTGGCATGCCCGTCGGTGCGGGAAGTATGCGAATGAAGGTCCCCTTTGATATCTGCGAGTTCGACAAGATTCGGTAGCAGCCCATCCCGGGCAGCTTCCAGCTCTCCGGTGTCCTCCCTGAGTTCCGGTTCTATGAAAGGAAGCCCTACTGACCGATACAC
The DNA here is from genome assembly GCA_964387115.1 of uncultured Fibrobacter sp. Lineage (GTDB taxonomy): Bacteria > Fibrobacterota > Chitinivibrionia > Chitinivibrionales > Chitinispirillaceae > JAAYIG01. The sequence continues at coordinate 4,296 of CAYLVN010000237.1, read as the reverse complement.
ATCCTCCTCACTCTCTCCGCATATCCGCCTCTTCCCCTTGAACACCCCGTATTCGTTTATTTTCAACCCTGCTTTTACACCCAGTTTACGCAAGCCGATATTGTGCGACTTTGATCCGGTGAAATAGTGCAGGGCAGAACCGTAGCTTTCCTCAGGTACAACCCTTATGTCAACCTGAATGCCCGAGTTGAGAATGACCGTGGTACGCGTTTCTCCCCTTGAGATCACCCGCGAAATCTGCGGAAAGGAGAGAAACCTTCCGGAAACATCTGAGCTGTTACCGGCTGTTACCATGATGTCAAGATCACGGACCGTTTCCCTGCGTCGCCTGAAAGAACCTGCAACCACCACTTTACCTATGCCTTTTGATTCTCTCAGATGCCTTATCACACTTTCGGCAATCTCCTCTGCCTCAAGAAGCATTATCCTCTTTCCGTAATCACGAGCCCGCTTTATCCCCTGAAGAATCGATCGCTCCACTTTTTCACCGAAACCCGGCAGTTTACATATTTTATGGTTCCTGGCCGCCGTCTCAAGCTGCTCAAGAGTAGTGATTCCGAGTTTTGAGTTCAGAGCAGAAACTCTTTTTCCGCCCAGACCCGCAATACGCATGTACTCTATCAACCGGGGGTTTACCCTCTTTTTTATTTCGTCAAGAGCAGAAAGATGGCCGGTAGTGACAATCTCATAAATCTTCGCAGCAAGATCTTTCCCTATCCCGGGGAGTTTTGTGAGATCATGAGTGTCTGCGATCAGCTCCGAAACATCCTGAGAGAGCCCGCTTATGGTCCTCGATGCGGTTCTGTAGGCACGTACCCTGAAGGGGTTTTCTCCTTCGATCTCCAGAAGATCCGCCATGTCATCAAAGATCGCTGAGACAGCAGAGTTATTGATACGCATCTCTTTGGCCCCGATGACTCCTGCGGGATGCCGGTGTCTTTGCTCTTCCCAGCTCCAGCAGCAACTCATCCCCCAGCTCTATCTCCACCTTCCTTACCGGAGGGGCATTTCTTGGAAGTCTTAAAAGAGCAAGGGATCTTGTCTCAAGTTCATATTCTGTAGAGCACTCGTAAAGCGGTGGCGTATTGAAGGGAACAGGGTCTCTGGTATCGAAAACAAGCTCCCATCTCTGCTCTTTTGAACAGAGAGGCAGCTTGAAAGTAACCGGTTCGTAATGGGCGTTAAGCAGTATAAGCAGGGTGTCATCGAAAATGGGTTCCCCGTGTTCGTCAACATCCTCTATGGCATCACCGGAAAGCTTGAGCCCCAGGTAAAGAACTCTGGGGTTGCTCCAGTCTTTTTCACTCATCTCACGTCCATCCGGATGAAGCCATGTCAGGTCTTTTTCCCCTTTTTTACGGGTATCACGGCCGCTGAAGAAGTTTCTTCTCTGGAGAACCGGGTGACGATGAAAGGTGGAGATAAGCAATCTTGTGAATTCAAGAAGATCTTTTCCATTTTTATCAATCTTCCAATTGACCCACGAGATTTCATTGTCCTGGCAGTAGGCATTGTTGTTACCAGATTGAGTTCTCCCCGATTCATCACCGCTTAGAAGCATGGGTACACCCTGGGTGAGAATCAGTGTTGCCAGGAAGTTTCTTTTCTGCCTCTCCCGCAGCTTTATGATAAGGGGGTCATCGGTGGCACCCTCGATTCCGCAGTTCCAGCTCAGGTTATCGTTTGTACCATCACGGTTTTCCTCTCCATTTCTCTCATTGTGTTTCTGATTGAAGGAGACAAGGTCATTAAGTGTAAAGCCATCGTGGGCGGTTACGAAGTTTATGCTTGCATAGGGCCGCCGTCCTCCCCGTTCATAAAGATCACTGCTTCCGGTAAGACGGTATGCAAGATCCCCCACCTGCCCCTCATCGCCTCTCCAGAATCTTCGTACCGTGTCGCGGAATTTTCCATTCCATTCCGCCCACAGCACAGGAAAATTTCCCACAAGATACCCACCGGGGCCAAGATCCCAGGGCTCGGCGATAAGCTTTACTCTTGATACCACGGGGTCCTGATGAATGAGATCGAAGAAGGCACTGAGCCGGTTTACATCGTGAAGCTCCCTTGCCAGGCTGGCAGCCAGATCAAACCTGAACCCGTCAACATGCATCTCTGTCACCCAGTACCTGAGACTGTCCATGATCATCTGAAGCACATGGGGATCGATCATGTTGGGCGTATTGCCGCATCCGGTGTAGTCAAGATAGAAGCGCCGGTTTTCGGGGTTTAAATTGTAATAGCTGAGGTTGTCTATGCCTCTGAAGGAGAGTGTGGGTCCCAGGTGGTTTCCCTCCGCGGTGTGATTGTAAACGACATCGAGAATCACCTCGATTCCCTCTCTGTGAAGGGTCTTGACCATGGTCTTGAACTCGTTTACCTGCTGGCCGTAGCCCCCGCTAGAGCAGTAGCGGACCTCCGGAGCAAAGAAACCGATAGAGTTATACCCCCAGTAGTTTGAGATGCCTTTATTGACCAGGTCCCGTTCGGAGATCGACTGATGCACCGGCATGAGTTCAAGTGCGGTTACGCCCAGGGAGTGAAGGTACGAGATGATTGCAGGGTTACTGAGGCCCGCATAGGTAGAGCGCATCTCGGGAGGCACTTCCGGATGTAAAGCGGTGAATCCCTTTACATGCACCTCGTAGATAACGGTCTTGTGCCAGGGGGTCTGAGGGGAGAGGTCGTTTCCCCATGAGAAGGCCGGATCCACGACGACGGCCTTGGGCATGAAGGGGGCGCTGTCCCGCTCATCGAAAGAGAGATCCGCGGCCGGGTCGGAGATACGGTACCCAAAAAGGGAATCATCCCACCTTATGGTGCCGTCGATAGCCAGGGCATAGGGGTCCAGAAGAAGCTTGTTGGGGTTAAAGCGGTGTCCCTCCGAGGGAGCGTAGGGTCCGTAGATCCGGTACCCGTAGCGGAGTCCGGGACGGGCCTCGGGGAGGTACATGTGCCAGGTCAGATCGGTGTGTTCGGTGAACTTAATGCGGCATATCTCCTCATCGTTTCCATCAGCACCGAAAATACAGAGCTCAACAGCGCTTGCGTTTCTGGAGTAGAGTGCAAAATTCACCCCCGCCCCATCCCAGGTCGCCCCCAGGGGGAAGGGCTTTCCGGGCCACACTTTTTCAGGTTTTACAGTCATAGAAATAGTTCCGGCAAGAATACAGACCGACAAATTTTAAGCATTGAAGGAAACATGCTCGAGAAGCCAGTGAGTGCAAAAGAGGTGCCCGGGATAAAAATCGTGGCATAGAAATTGCAGATTCTATTCCCGTGTTTTTCCGTAACCCTTTACGAAAGGAGATCACTGTGAAGCTTATCAAACTTGCGGCTTTGAGTCTCTGTCTGACCCTGGGGAGTATGAGTTTAAACGGATGCAATAGAAATGGCGCAGCGGAGAAGGCCGGGGAGAAGGTGGATGAGGCCACAAAGAAGGCAGGCGAGGCGGGTGAAAAGGCCAAAAAGAAGGCAGGCGAGGCGGGTGAGGAGGCCACAGACACGCTTAAAAAAGCACTTCCCGATGACACCACCAACCAGTAAGATTGAGAAGATGTGTTTGGCTTTTTAAAAGAGATCTATAGAGAGTACAGCGGTGATGATGCCTCCAGGCTGGCTGCGGCATTGGCCTATTATACTCTCTTTTCTCTTGCACCGCTTCTGATAATCGCCATCGCCATCGCGGGATATGTCTTTGGCAGAGAGGCCGCACAGGGGCAGATTGTTGAGGAGCTTCAGGGCACAATCGGGACCAGAGCCGCTCTTTTGGTTCAGCAGCTCCTGCTCTCTGCCTCCCGTCCATCATCAAGTGTTCCTGCCACCCTGATTGGATTTCTTCTCTCTCTCTACGGGGCATCGCATGTCTTTAACCACCTTAACATCTCTTTAAACCGGATCTGGAGAATCCGGCAGGCCAGGAGTGGAATAGTTTTCTGGATAAAGACGAAGCTGATTTTTATTCTCATGGTTTTCTCATCCGGAGTCTTTCTTCTCATCTCTCTTCTAGCCGGTGCGGTACTGGAGTGGACAAAGGGTTATTTTGGCACTATTTTGCCGGGATTATTCCAGACTGCAAATTTTTTCCTCTCATTTTTCTTTACCACGCTTCTCTTTGCATTCATCTTTAAATTTATTCCCGATGTCCTTATCCGCTCTGAGCCGCTTCTGCTGGGGTCACTTTTTACCTCAATTCTTTTTAATCTGGGAAAAACGGTTCTGGGGCTTTTCCTTGGCAGAAGTGTCTACCACTCCACCTACGGGGCCGCCTCATCACTTATAGTACTGCTTATCTGG
>CAYLVN010000236.1:4167-5801 GCA_964387115.1 uncultured Fibrobacter sp. | reverse complement strand
CGAAACTCCTCAGAGCTGCAGCCCTATGTTTGTATGGGGTAATACCCCTGTGATTCCGCCGGCCTGCGATAAGCTTACATCGCTTCTGGCTTCAACACAATGGGATAAATTCGTGAAATATGGTGAGGAGTTACTGGCAAAATGGTTCAGGCCTGAGACACTGAAAACCAGAATTGATAGTTACCAGGGGATCATCTCAGGTGTTCTGGACAATGATCCGGTAGTGAGTAAACCCAAATGGGGAATGGAAGTGGAAAAACTTAAAAGGGATGTGAACTCTCTTCACGAAAAATTTTACAACTACATTCATGGTATAAAACCAGCGCTGGACACATCAGATTATTCCGATCCGTTCCCCGGGACCGGTTACCTTATTACAAACCATACAAATAACTTTGAGTTTACACCGGGGAGCAGTCTGCCGTTTGTCTACTCTTATTCCTCGGATGGTACTATCACAGAGGTGATCCACAGTACTGCAAATCCTCTCTGGGGAAAAGCGGATCTGCTTTTTAACTTCGAGTTCAATCCCATTGAGGACAACTCTTCATATTCAGAATGGGCAAATGTCGGAATATTGTTTGATGGCACCACCGATCTGGCTGGTGTGAAAGAGATTCATGTGACAATGAAATCGGATGCCCAGAGGTATATGAGCTTTTACATATCCAGCCCCGTTTACCAGGACAGTGGCGCAGATACGGAGTACGGCTGGACAGATTTTTATGTCGGTACCAACAGCAGAATTTATATATTCAGTTTAGATGAAATCTCTTATCCATCCTGGGCAGATGCAGATAGCCCCGATATTCTTAAAGAGGTACTGGCATCGGCAAGTGGGCTGGGTTTTGCCCCAAGTGCCCGGTTTGATGGTACTGGGGAACTTATGAGTACGCCTGATACCGGCTATCTGGCTATTGACAATATTAAATTTATATTTGAATGAGGGTACTATGAACAAAAATTGCTCAAGCATGATCAAAGCAGCAGCTATGCTGATTGCTTATGTATCTCTCATAACTGCGCAGGTTACTGTTACTGAGATTCACTATCATCCTCTTACTGAAGGTACAATTGACGGAGATGAGTATGAGTTTATTGAACTGAAGAATACCGGCAGCTCGTCTGTTTCTCTTGATGGCTATGCATTCACGACCGGAATTCACTACAGCTTCCCGTCTGGGGCACAAATCGGGGCAGGGGAGTTTATAGTTCTGGCATGGAACAGTGATCGTTTCAAGCAGCGCTACGGAGTTGCTCCTTTTGGCGTTTTTACAGGGCACCTTGACAACAAAGGAGAAAAGGTTGTCCTTATGGATACGGTTGCCGGAAAAGAGGTCTTTTCTGTGAGCTACGGCACAGTGAGTCCATGGCCTGAAGCAGCGGATGGAGCCGGGTTCTCACTTGTGGCTTCTAATGCCGACGGTCCCGCAGGTCCTGATGATCCCTCATGGTGGAGGACATCAAGTGCGGTCAATGGAAACCCCGGCGAAGATGACAAGCCCGGGGATCTGAAGAATCTGGAAGTGAAAGTAAACGAGGCTCTCACTCATACCGATCTGCCCCAGAAAGATGCAATTGAACTTTATAATCCTACTACGAAAGAGGTAGATATCATCGGATGGTATTTAACA
>CAYLVN010000236.1:2503-4132 GCA_964387115.1 uncultured Fibrobacter sp. | reverse complement strand
CGATCATCAAGGCGCAATCATACCTTGTTTTCGATTCAGATGATTTCGATGCAGGTTCTACCGCCTTTTCCCTTAATGCACATGATGATGGGGCTTACCTGTTCTCAACAGATACATCAGGAAATCTGACTGGATTATGCCATGGCTTCAAATATGCCGAGGCGGCAAACGGGGTTTCGTTTGGAAGAGTGGAAAATTCCTCTGGAGAGGAATTCTTTGTATCAATGCAGGAGCTGACACTCGGATCTGAAAATGGAGAACCCCGGGTGGGGCCGCTTGTAATTTCTGAGATCAATTATGACGGACCGGATGGAATTGAGTTTCTGGAGATAGTCAATATTTCGGAATCATCTGTACCGATGTATGATCCGGAAAGGCCGATTAATACCTGGAAAGTTGAAGGTATTGCATTCAGTTTTCCTCAAAATGTGACAATCAAACCCGGGGAGGCTATAATTCTGTTTTCTGATACGGTCAGTGCGGCTGTTTTCAGGAGCACATATAAAATCGCCGAGTCAGTCAGGCTTTTTCCTTTTTCGGGCAACATATCTGATAATGGCGAAGAGATCCGTCTGGAGATGCCTTGTGAGCCTTATGTAGATGGGACTGAATCGATTGTTCCCTATATGGTAATTGACATAGTTAAATACGATACAGAATATCCGTGGCCCGAGATTTCCGGCGGAAACTCAATCGAGAGGAAAAACCTTAATCAGTTTGGAAGTGAACCACTCAACTGGAAAAAAGCCGCGCCATCTCCCGGCAACAGCTTATCTGTCGGCAAGGGCGGAAGGTTTGGGGACAATTCTCTCTCCAGAATGGAATTCAGCTCAAAAGACGCAAGTGTCTGCTTTATCTCTTCGGTATCAGGTCCTCTTGAGATCCTGACCTATGATCTGAGTGGAAGGTGTATTTACAAATGCAGCAGAGAAGCCGTAAGGGGAATAAACAGGGTCTTTTCCGGTATTCCAGTTAACAGAAGTGGCGTATATATCACTCAGTTGAGGACAAACGGGGAGAATGTAACCGGTAAATTCCTTATCCGCTGATTTCGCAAGGCTTCTTAACAGGGGTTATTTGTCGATAGATTCAACAACAAATAATCCCTGTTGATTTATAGTGACTCTGTAAAGCTCATCGAAACCCTCTGCCAGAGTCGGCCCCTGCAGTTTATTAAGTGTTGCTCTGATTCCTTTTTCTGGTATGATCTCTTTTTCAGTGCGGATCGCATTTCTGTTGAGGGCATCTTCGAGAGGAGAATCGAAAAAATATCCGATCACTTTGAAATGGGCCTCTTTAGCTAACCTGATGTACCGTGCACGGTCAGGTACCGTGGGGTTTGTATTATCAATGACAAACCGCATTGAAGTGTCAAAACAGGTCTGAAGGAATTTTCCCTCCCTGTATCGGGTGCGAAAAAGATCGAGGCTGATCCGCAAATGGGTTCTGAAGAATTCATCTTTGAAGAATGTAGTTTTTCCTGAGCCCTGTATTCCTGTGAATATTACTGCCTGCATACAACATTGTAGATCACAAACAGTGCCAGTTGTGACTTCATCCTGAAAATCGCAGTTGGATGAGGCAAAAAACCGTAATCTGTTGAGCGCTAAGACTTTCAGGCATCTTGAT
>CAYLVN010000236.1:0-2473 GCA_964387115.1 uncultured Fibrobacter sp. | reverse complement strand
CTTATCACCTTGTCGATAAGACCTGCATTTCCTTCAAGCCTTATCATCTCAATGTTTTACGGTTTTTTGTTCTCCCCGGCTGCGACTTTCAGGATCATCTGATTTAGAGAATTTTAGCATCGGGCTTCAGCAAATAATATTTTATGAGCCTTGATGTTTGAACGATAAATTTTTTTCAGGAGGAATGATATGGGTAAAGGTGACAAAAGGTCAAAGCGTGGAAAGATTTTCAAGAGCTCATTTGGAAAAAAACGCCCGCGCAGAGTAAAACCCGAAGCAAAAAACTGATAATAGTTTCGGGTATGCCTCTCTGGCGTACCCGTCTTCACTCAAATTTCCGCTTATTTGTCCTCTTTTACCAGTCCGATCCATGGTTTCAGTAGTCGCGGAGGCAATGGTATTTTATTCCAGAGCAGTATCAATATCACAAGAAGTAATGAAAGAGTGATTGCCATACCTGCTTTAAAAGACCCCGAGTCATACTGCATTATAACCCTGTGATCTCCTTTTTCAAGCGGGACTGCTCTGAAAGCAAGGTTGGCAGCATATAGCCTGCTCTTTTTACCATCGACAAGGACTTTCCAGCCCGGATAATATATCTCACTGGCAAACAGGAATGTATTACCCTGCGCACTTACCTGCAGTTCGATCTTGTTTGCGTCATCATGTATGGTTTTAATCTGGCATGCTGAACCGTTCACAGTATCGGTAGCAATCGCAGGTTTCTCTTCAATGACAATGTCTCTTCCGGGAATAAAAGAGGGGGAGTTAAGAAATGCACGTACAGAATCGGTGTTTTCGATCACCCGTACATAAGGGGAACAGTAGAAACGGGGAGGAGGTTTAAGTTCATGAAATGCAGGCTGGCCAGAGACCTTTTTATACTTGACCATAAGGAGATTCTGGCTGACAGTATCATTGACGTAGTTTAACAGATCGCTGTACCTTTTGAGAAGAAACTGATTGTAACCCTCTGTAAGAGGGATCTGGTGGACATTGCCAAGGTTTCGTGGAAGCAGCATCTCGCCTTTGCCCTGACCCTGGTAGAGCCGGCTCTGCACCCTGAATGGTCCCTCATCCTTGAGTTTTTCCTTTAACGGCTCGCTTATTCCGGTCCTGTAAAACTGTTCGAAACTCACTCTGGTTCCGGCAAAAGAGTTCCCGAATGTGTAAAGCTCAATAAATGTAAAGACTACAATAGCAAATCCACAGACTGCTCTGTATTTCCTGAACAGCGCCAGCCAGATTAATAACAGGCTTACAGCAATTGAAAAAAGAGCAAACCCGGCGGCCTCAGTCGAGTATTTCAGAACTTTTTCGTATTGGAAATATTCAGAATTTCTGAATGCTCCAGAGAGAAAAAGGATCAGTCCGACAGAAATTGCTCCGCTGATAGCAGCTATGGCTTTGAAATAATTTTTGTTTATGAGTGGATCGGTGCTGTTCTTTAATATTGAATTCAGACCTATGCCGGCCAGAAAAATTACCATATAGGAAAACCATGAAATGAAACGGCCTGGAAGCCTGAACCCGCCGAACCCTGGAACATAATTAAACACCAGATACCAGAGCGGTGTGTTCTGCCCTAAAGAGAGCAGAAGTGTAAGGAATGCGATGACCAGAAGAAAGATGACTGCCGGATTTCTGCGGGTATCAAATACTGCTCTTACTGCCAGAAGAAGTGTTGTGATACCGACAAAGGCATTAGTTTCCCAGAAAAGAAAAGATTGGGGGAATCCCCAGTAAACCGCTTCCCTCATCGGGCCCCCGTTTACGAAGCCGAAGAATTTCGGGGCGATAAGGGTAAGAAGATTTCTGAATGGAATCGCCCCTATCGATGCCGCCTGGAAATCCAGCGCCTGCCTTACACTTTCTCTCATCATCTCTACAGACGGCAGATACTGTATTGCCGCCAGTCCCAGCCCGATACACATCACCAGAGCATAATAGCCGCCATAGAGCAATTTCATCGAAACAGGGGATTTCCAGTTCCTTACTGTTACCAGTACTGTCCATGCCGCAAGCAGATAGGCGAAATGCAGATTTGACTGTGGATATCCCCCGAAAGTAGAGATTCCAAAGAACAGGCCGGAGAGCAGACAGGATCGTAAACTGCCGGTCTTGAGTGCTTTGTCAAGAAAAAGAAAAGTAATGGGGAACCAGGAAATTGCGTAAATGTAAATAAAATGGATTATGTGAAGTGAAATGTACCCGGTAAACATCAATGCAACTGCGGTAAAGAGAGCAGAAATCCGCTCGAATCCAAAATGCCTTGCGAGAAGGTAGACACCAGCTCCAAGCCACAGCACATGGATGACGATGAATGAGGAGAGCAGCATCGTAAGAGATGAGGTGAAAGTGGAAAGCAAAAGCAGAATCCAGTACGGGGGGTAGAAAATGTTGGCCTGCACATCGGCAAAAAAAGGCATTCCGCTGAAGACGTAAGGGGTCCAGTAGGGGAACAGCCCATCCT
>CAYLVN010000235.1:0-5807 GCA_964387115.1 uncultured Fibrobacter sp. | reverse complement strand
CCTGCCGCTTGAAAAATCCCATCCCGCCATCACCATGTTAAAGGCATTTACACACTCCATCCGGTCGACCATCTCGTCAACCTCGCTGCTTCCTCCTCTCATGAACGGAAGAATCATCTTCATCTCATCTTTGGAACCAAAAAGGGTCAAGAATACTTTACCGTGAGAATCGAGATCCACATCTGCACGCACTGTAAAATCATAGTAGTAGGGAACAACACTGATCGGCATGTTCATGGCTTCACCGGCTTTCTTTACTACATACCCCAGAATATCCCCTATATAACTCCTTCGCGCGGTAGCCAGTATTCCACCCTTTTTCCCGATCGGACCCTCCGCAAACAACGTGGCATCAAACAGATTGACATCAGCAAACCCCTTTACCCTCTGACGGTCGGCATTTCTTCCCTGAAGCTCTATCACACCCGCAACTGAATTGCCGTATCTGGAGCTGAATCCGCCCGGATAAAGATCAACCGATTTGAGAGCATCGGAATTGTAGGTGGATTTTACCCCCCCGAAATGATAAAGCATGGGAATCGGTATCCCGTCAAGATAAAACCGGCTGTCCCAGGTGGGAGCACCCCTGACACGGATCGATCCTCCGCCAAAAGATGACCTTCCCACCCCTGGAAGAGCCTGCACCACTTTTACGGCATCACCGGAAAAACCGGGAATTTTACTGACCTCATTCTTAGAAAGACTGCGCCTTGAAACCTCGCGGGATTCTGACCTGCCGTACACAACTATCTCCAGCTCAGAATCACTTGTCCTCTGAAGCCTGTATACGACATCTGATGATTTCCCGCAGACAACCGTGTCTTTGATTGTAAAAGGCTCATAACCGGGAGCAGAAACCCTTACCTCAACAGGGCCGCAGGGAAGAGAACGGAATGAGAATCTCCCCAATGAATCACTTACTGTTGAAATTACCCCTGCAGTCAATTTTTGACCCGTAAAGCTTCCGATTTTCTGAAGGTAAATCTCAAAAGGCACATCTATTGATCTGTTGGATACCGTGTCACTGAAAAACAGTGCCACTTCAGCATCAGAGAGCACCATCCTTGTGCCGCGCTCAAAAAGAGTCCCGGTAAAATTCACATACTCTCTTATCCCCTCTGCTACATCCTGCAAAGTGACACTGTACTGATATGTGATTATCACAGCCACACTGTCCCCTGCGGCTTCCGCAGGAGAAAACCGGAATTTCCTGACTGCCGAAACAACCGCACTGTCAAGCTCCGGTTCAACTCCCGCCAGAACAGTAACGCTTTCCACCAGACCCTGCTCGTTCACCAGTATCTCCATCGACACTGTACCCTCTATTCCCATGCGCGAAAGACGGGCAGGGTACTGCGCTTTTACAAAATTCCTCAGCACCGGCTCCTTATCCAGAGAAGGAATCTCCTGAATAGAATCGGAGGCAAGAGCATTTTCTTCAGACTCCGGAATTATCTGCGCGTCATTTTTCTGATTCGATATTGCAGCCCCTGAAAACACCTGAACCATAAGCACCAGAAAACCCAGTAATCTCTTCATCGACATGCGGCCTTTAGCATCTGTTAAACGCGGTAAGACAATCCGGCTCCTGAGTTGAGGCGGGAACCGAATCCTTTACACTTATTAACAGCAAGTTCCATGCAGAAAAGTCACAAGTCACAGGTTACAAGTTACAGGTTACAAGCAGGAAAAGAGGTCCGGTTTAAAACACCCTTTTTGTCCTATACAGTATGTAGAGTTAAGAGGTGAAAGTTGAAAATCAGCTCAGAACAAACTGGACCAAGATAAGTTTAGAAAAACTCCAAAAAATGTGCGCTTCTACTGTCCCTGGGCTCAAGAGCCCCTCTCCTGTAAAATTTTACATATCGGACACTGCAAAAGTTTAACATTAGAGAATGTGTAAACAAATCCGACACACCGAAAGAAATACTTACAGCAATTCTTATCGGATTTCAAAATCTAACTCAAATTACACCAATTTTTAGCCGGTACACCTTTTGCTTAATATCCTGACAACACTTTATAACACCATCTAAAGGAGTCTATATGAACCTTTTAAAAACTGTTGTCTCTGCCGGGATCGTTCTCAGTGGAATTGCAGGTGCTGTTCAGGCCGATATGATTACAGATGTTGTCCAGTGGAATACCGAAATCAACCCTAACTATTTTGTTGACGATGCAGCAAATACGTATAATACAGAATACTATCGCTGGTTTAATCAAGATTGGGGATGGAGCCACAGTGCTGTTGATGCTACTTTTTCCAGTGCAACGCTGAGCATAAGTGCATGGGATGTTGATGCTTCATCGGGTGAAGTAGATGAGATTTTTGTAAAAGATGAAGGCTCCTTCGTTAAAATCGGAAATCTTGCTGGTGGTAATAACGCTTATTCCTATACTACTTTTACCCTTGGTTCCAATTTCTATAATGAAATTGCATCAGGACTTGAAGTATACATGAACATTGATGCTACTCATAACTATAAGATTTGGGCTGTTACACTGGCCAAATCAGTACTCTCTCTTGATGGTGCTGTAATTCCAGATCCAAACCCGGATCCCGATCCCGACCCTGTTTCTGTACCGGAACCAAGCTCTGTATCTTTTATGCTGATGGGGCTTGCTGCTCTTGGTGGCTATGCAATTCGCCGCAAATAACTGTTAGTATACAGATTACTTTTTAAAAAAAAATGCCTCCATTTTATATGGAGGCATTTTTTTTTGTATCCCTGAAATCATTCTTTTATTGTGCTTTCGTCGTGGCCAACGTGCGCCGGCCTGCTTTTAGGTTGGCGAACCTGGCGGGTTGGTGGCCTTTTTCCCACCGGTTGTCTTAAGCGCATGGGTGCGCACCTGATTTAACGGATTCTTAAATGGAATTTTTAGTATAAATCCAGATTTGTTAAACTTCTCATGATCCAAGATGAAAATTTAAAACGGTAAGGTCTCAGAGGGCAAACGCTTCGCGTTTAGAAGAATCCCGATTCTATTGACTAGTGATTAATGTGACCTTTCATCCTATAAACGCGTAGCATTTATCCTTTGCGACCTGTTTTTAATTCTTTTCATCTCTGCATTTTTCCTCTGCATCCTCAGCGCCCTCTGCGTTTTAAATTCCGCTCTTTATTTATGATTATTATTCTGTTAAACCGTTTACTATCCGCTCAACTCAATCTTTCAGTTTTTCATGAAAATTAATAATTAATCACAGGTTTTAATCTTGGGTATTGGAACCATTTGTTACGCAAGTCCTGATTATGCCATCGTTGAGCAGCAATCAGGTACCTGGGTTGTGAATGAAGAAAAAATCATTTTTACGAGGTTAAAATTCGCAAGCAGGGAAAAGAGATCTGTTTTTTGTCGGGCATGATTAATCAAGTCTTCATCCCTCAGTAAGCTCGAAGCGAAACCTTATTATCTGCCAGACCGCCACCGGCATATCATCGCGCAGCGCAGGCTCAAATACAAGCTTCAGACAGGCATCATACACCTTCTCCCGGGATCCATATCCCAGATCATCCAGCACTATGATTTTCTTTACTTTCCCGTCACTGTCAATAAGAACTTTTACCCTCACCACTCCTTCGATTCTCTTTTCAATCATTTCTTTTGTGTATTCAGGTTTGGCTCTCACTTTAAGACGTGGCTCCCTGGTGACAGTTGTCGTAGAGACAAGCTCGCCTTTAAGATCCTTCTCAGTAGCCTTGAAAGTGTCGATATCTGTATTTAGCGTGTTCCCCAGTTTACCTACGATGGCATCTGAGAGGTTCCCTTGAGCACCCAGACCGGTGGAGTAAACCTTACGAAGCCCATATACACGACGCGGAGCTTTTTTCTCCGATTTGAACTGGTCATCCTTTACAATATCATCTGTCTTCTGATTAAGCAGAGGCTTTTTTGTAAGATCTATCGGTTCCTCGACAGACTTCTTTTTTTCTTGGGAGACCTCCTTTTTCCTCTCTTTCTTTACTTCAGGCACAACCTGCGCCTTCTCCTGCTTTACGATAAAGCGGGCCTGTGATACAACGGCTTTAGGCGGAGAGGTTAGAGGAGCAGGTTTATTTAAATGAAGAAGAACTCCTCCAAGACCAAATAGAAAAGAGAACAGCAACAGAAAGAGCGGAAAAAAATCCCCTTTTCCGCGAGGATTATCGGGAAGAGCATAGATCTGCAGAAGCTTTTTTTTAGTCAACTGCTCCACTACTCCTCCCTTGTCACCAGGACCAGGAAATCGGAAAAGCCCGCTTTAGAGCAGGTATACATGACTTTCTTTACTACCGCAAACTCTATCTCTCTGTCGCACTGAATGACAAGCTCCCCGGAAGATTGATCATTGCTTCTCTGCCGCGCTGCCTTCATCCATTCATATACCCCCGGCACTAAAAGAGAATCAGCCTGGCGGAGCGAATCGATACTGATCAGCACATGCCCGTCGGTGATTACCGATTTTCTGGTGATCTCTATTGAACTGCGGACACGCGGGGATTCCTGTGAATTTGACACCGGAAGAACAAGGTCACTTGCTGCAGTAATGAGACTGCCCTCTGTGGAGAAACTCTTGATTAAAAAGACAAGCAGGATTGTCATTACATCAACAAGCGATGTAAGCTGGGGTTTAAAAGTACCATCACTTGAGGAGTCGAACTGCGCAGGCAGTATACTTTTCATAAACCTGCTCCAGGATCAGCAGTAGCACTTGAGAGCCCCACTTTTTTTAACCCTGCCTCCCTGCAGAGATCCATCACCCGCACTACATGCTTGAAGGGAATATTGTCCCTCGATGCCACAATCACTTCATCACTGTAGGAAAGCTCCTGCACCCGGTATTTCAGACAAAAAAGAAGAGTATCAAAGGGAAACTCAGTTGTCACTGCCAGAGAATCAAGCATCCTCTCCCCGAGTACCACCGCCAGGAAGTCGCTTCCTATTCGCACCGTAAGCTTTGGAACCGGCTTACCCGATGAGTCATTTCTTCCAGCACCAAGGTCAGGAGGCAGAGAGAATTCCACTATAGACAGATGCGTAAAAACAGCCATGGAAACCAGAAACGGAATGAGGATTATAAACACATTCATCACCGGAGTCACATCCAGATCGGCAGCTTCGGCCGCCGCCTCCGATGGAGGACGTTTGGAACGGAACAGCGCAAGCATCAGGAACTCTTCTTTTTAAGGTAATTGAGGAACTTGACAACTGACTGATCCAGATCTTTTGTAAGCTGGTTCTGCTTATTTACCAGGAAAGTATATGCCACCATGCAGGGGATCGCCACGATGAGCCCGAAAGCTGTAGTGATCATCGCCTGGGAGATACCAGAAGCCAGTAGAGATGCCTTCTGGGCAGCATCGACCGTTGCAAGAGAGGAGAAAGAGAGCTGAAGCCCGGTGATGGTCCCAAGAAGTCCCAGAAGAGTAGCGATGTTGGCAAAGAGAGAGAGATAGTTGAGGCGCTGTGAAAGACGCGGGACCTGGATAATAGCAGTCTCCTCAACCCCCTCCTGAACCTCATCGGCAGTGACACCGGAACTAAAACGGTCCAGCGCGGTCCGCAGAAGAACCAGCAACGGTGCATTTCCGCGCTTCAGCAATTTATCAGCCTCCCCGGTCTTATTGTCATTTAAAAAACCGGCCAGCTTCGAAACAATCTGATTCCCTCTTCTTCCACAAACCAGATAATAAAAAAAGAGCCTCTCTGCAAAAACAGCACATGAGAAAGCCAGTACAGCCAGTATCGCCCACATAAATGGACCACCCGCAGTAAACCACTCTGCCAGAAACTTCACCATAATATTATCCTCCGGAGGAAAA
>CAYLVN010000234.1:0-5807 GCA_964387115.1 uncultured Fibrobacter sp. | reverse complement strand
GTTAAAGAAGATCTTACCAGTTCAGAAGAAGTTGGTTCCTGCTACCGCCTTATCGCAGGCGTCGCAACCATGACTGCTGCCATCTCACGCATCAATTCCGGGTGCCTGCCGATCGAACCTGACCCATCACTGAGTCATGCGGCAAATCTTCTCTACATGACTACCGGCAGAAAACCATCCCCGCTTGAGGAAAAAATCATGGATATCTGCCTCATCCTTCATGCAGACCACGGAATGAACGCAAGCGCTTTTGCCGCGATGGTCGTCGCATCAACACTTTCTGATCTTTATTTCTCGGTCGGTGCCGGTGTTTCAGCACTCAACGGCCCGCTTCATGGCGGTGCAAACGAACAGGTCATGATTACCCTCAAAAAAATCGGCTCCCCGAAGAAAGTTCCTCAATGGTTCGAGAACATGTGTAAAGAGAAGAAAAAGATCCCCGGTTTCGGCCACAGAGTCTATAAAACCTACGACCCCCGCGCAAGAATTCTTGGCCCCATGACCTCTCTTCTGGCAGCCCAGAAACCAGGCATGAAGGATCTTTTCCTCACAGCACGGGCGCTGGAGAAAATTGTGGTCAGCACCTATGGAGAAACAAAGCGAATTTTCCCCAATGTCGATTTCTATTCCGGTTTGGTTTATAACTCTTTAGGCATAGGGCAGAAAATGTTTACTCCCCTGTTTGCTGTCTCAAGGGTTGCAGGCTGGACCGCAAGAATTCTGGAGTACATGAAACACAACAGGATCTTCAGGCCGCGGGCTCTCTATACCGGTCCCCGCGATCTTGTATACACTCCAATGGAGCAACGCCAGACTTCTAAACAGCTAACTGCAGCTTAGTGTTTGACAAGACGAAATACAGAAGCTATTTGGTATTTTACGTATCTGGATTCCTTCTTTCGAAGGAATGTCGGAAAAGAGATACATTGTTTTGAGATAAACGACGAAGCGGATTATTTATTCCCGTCAGTCTCGGCAAGATACTGCTTCCACACAGACTGCGCGGTCTGGATGTCACCTTTTTCCTGTAAAGCCTTATGCAGGTTAAGGATAACATTTTTGCGCTCATCATTACCGGAAGTCATCTGACTTGAGAGTGCCTGACGGAACATTGCAATAGCGTCATCGTAACGCTTCTGCTGCAGGTAAATCACACCGACGCGGTTCTGAAGTTCAGGAATTCTGGGGTGTCTGGGGAACATCTCAAAATATTTGAGATAGTACTGAATTGCATTCTCCGGATTTGTGCGGAACTCAAGCTCCGCAAGCCTCAACCAGCTCTCTCCAGCAAAAGATCCCGATGGATAGAGGGCCAGATAAGTCAGAAAAACCTCTTTTGCGCTTATGTCATTTTTCTCATGCTCCGCCTTCAGCTTTCCAACTGAGAACAGCGCATCTTCCCGGCGAAGTCTCGATGCATTCTGGTCATCAAACACCTGCTGATAGAGCTTAATGGCATTGCTCCATTTTCCGGAACTCTCGGCCTTTTGAGCATCAAGATAGATCTTTGCGGTATTCTTTTCCTGTTCCGCATTATCATCCATACCCAGCATCATTTTGGCAACCTGCTCAGGATAAACCGCAGGTTCTTTTTTATGCTCCCGTTCTCTGTTTTCCTCGATTTCAGGCTCTTTTGATTCCGGTTTCACCGGTTTTTCAATCAGCTTCAGATTAACCGATATCAGTTTAGATGCGTTTTCACCACTCAAGTCAACAATTGTGTCAAATTCCTGGTAACCTTTATGTGCGATTCGAACTCTGTGAACACCCCTGGCCTGAAGTAATCCCAGAGGCGCTGTCCCATAATACTTGCCATCAATCCGCACCTCTGCATCGGGTACATTGGTTTCAATTGAGATGGTGCCATACCTGAGAAGTTCCTCTACATCGGGAAACTGCTCTATCTCTTTGCGCTGCACAACCGGGCCGCCATTATGGATCCGATACTGGTTTGTCGCGGCATCGTAAATGATACTCTGACCGGCCAGCAGAACCGTATCACCGAAAAGCCTGGAGGAGATTTTTACAGCTCCCTCCAAAACTCTTGTACTTATCTTACCGGCAAGATCGGGTTCTACTCTGAAATAGGTCCCCCTGACCGCGATCTGATAATCCGGGGTGTAAACCTTAAATTCCTCATCGGGTCGGTGAGGATTTACCAGAAAAGAGACTCTGCCTCTGGAAACCCCTCCGTTTTCGCCCTCTTTAAACGAGACCTGATAATGAGCGCCCTTTTTGGAGAGCTTTGCCAAATGAAGTCGGGATTCATTCTGAAGCTCAACAAGACCATGGGAATTAACCAGTGTAACGGCCCCTCCCGCAGTCGAACTGACCTGATTTTCTACCTTGGCCGACAAACTGAGCGAATTGACCGCTGATCCATGCAGCTCATAAACAAGCGTGGGATGGTAGCTGGTCTTCTGGTTATTAATAACCAGACCGGTTATCGTGACCACAGCCAGTAAAAGCGCCGCAGTAACCACACCAGCTGTTTTAAGTGTCGAAAGATAATGCTCCAGAACAAACCAGAAAGGCTGCCTCGATATCTTGAGACCCGAAGAAGACTCTATTCTCTCAAACAGATCCTCTTCAATCTTTTCCCATCTGCGGTAAGGAATTATCTCCTCACCCCTGATCACATTCTCCCAGCTCTCTTTATCCTGTTGTTCCTTAATAGCCAGATTAAGCAGATCTTCCGCTTTTTCCGAGGCTCCAGGATCGGATATCATCTCTTTGCGGGTAATCTGCTCCCAGGGTTCCTGCTTTTCGAGAGTTTCAATTTCCCCCATGAGCCGCTCTTCAAGCCTCTCCCAGTTCCCGGGCGTAGGTTCATTCTCCGGTGCCATGAGAAGCTGCTCCCACTCCGGCAGAGAACTCACATCATTAAGCCTTTTTTCCAGCTTCGATTCAAGCCTCTCCCATTGGGTATGGGGAAGCCCTTGATACAAACTGATACACTCGTTTACAGGTTCCTCATACTCTACAAACTGATTAACCCGTGAGAACAGATCAGACTGCATCTGCTCCATTTTATCTATGGAGAGCATCTCATCCATCTTCAAAACCGAGAGTGCTCCTAACTCCTCAGCATCAGAAATACGGGCAAAAAGCCTCGCTTCCACTGCGGAGTAATCCACAGAGGATTCATCGGCACCTTTGCGCATTTCCCGATCAAACCAGGAGTTTTTATCCATATCGTTCATCACTTGTTCACTCTTTATCTATACCGTCCAGAAATCCCTTAATCTGCTTGCGGGCCGTGAACAGTCTCGATTTCACCGTGCCCTCAGGTATACCCATTATCGATGCAATCTCAGCCAGATCCATTTCCCCGTAGATATTGAGAACTATAGGGATACGCAACTTATAATCCAGATCCTCAAGCGCCTGCTCAACCAGGTCCTTTAATTCTAACGCCTTCAAAGATCCCGGCTCATTAGACTGCACCATGTTTTCTACTGCTTCCAGATGAACGGTGTCTTTTGCTGATATTCTCTTCTCTGCCTTCTGATATCGCCATCTGCGCGTACAGACATGAATCACCACACGGTGAAACCAGGTCTTAAATGATGAATCCCCATGAAAAGTCTTAAGCGAGAGGTAAATCTGAAAGAAAACCTCCTGCAGAAGATCTTCATGGTCTCCATATGGCCCGGTAATCTTATAGATCAGATTAAAGGCATAGGACCGGTACATGTAAAAGATCTCTTTGAATGCCAGCTGATTCCCTGATCTGCACTCATCCAACAACTCAATTGTTGGCTCAAGGAGCGTTTTGTTCATTCCCCACCTCTGATAAAGAAACCCCACCCCCCACAAGACATTACTATCTGACTTATGCACCGGGGAAGGGAAAAATGCACTTCGCCCCGATCCGGATGTATTAGTTAGATACTATACAATTAGTAGTCAGACATCCTGCAGGGGTTCGTTTTAAAAAAGGTAAATCTATAATAAAGCCACTGGAAAAATCGACACTGTAATCTTCTTATTTTACCCTGAAAACAGAATCTGTAACAGTATCAATTATACGATTGGAATTTATGTTGTCAACCTCAGCATGAAAAGAGCGTACCAGACGATGGCGGAGAACAGGATAAGCCGCACGGCGCAGATCAGAAATATCCGGTGAGGGACGACCATCAAGCAATGCGTAGGCTTTGGCCGCAAGAATAAGAAACTGCGAAGCCCGGGGACCGGCTCCCCATGTAAGATACTTCTTAACCTCTTCAGTACACTCGGGGCTCGATGGACGGGTGGAACGGGCCAGTTTTACCGCTGATCCCACAACAGAATCAGCCACAGGAACTTTGTATATAAGATCTCTGAACGTTCTTATCTGCTCTGCTTGCATCACCGGCTCAATTTCCACATTCTGGGGTGATGTTGTGGTCTTGACAATTTCAACTTCAGAATCAAAATCAGGATAGTCAATTTCTATTGAAAACATAAAACGGTCCTGCTGAGCCTCCGGAAGAGGATATGTACCCTCCTGCTCTATAGGATTCTGAGTTGCGAGAACCCAGAAGGGGTCCGGAAGACTGAATGTCTGGCCAGATGAGGTTACCTCCTGCTCCTGCATCGCCTGAAGCAGCGCTGACTGAGTTTTGGGAGGTGTGCGGTTGATCTCATCAGCAAGTACTATGTTGCTGAAAACCGGTCCTTTTACAAACCTGAACTCGCGCTTTCCAGTACCCTTATCCTCAAAGAGAATCTCTGATCCGGTTATATCTGAAGGCATAAGGTCAGGGGTAAACTGTATTCTGTTAAAATCCAGATCCAGACATCGGGCAAGGCACCCTATTAGCATCGTCTTGGCAAGTCCCGGTACTCCAATCAGCAGACAATGCCCCCCACAAAGAAAACAGACTAGAAGATCATCAATTACCTCTTTCTGTCCGATTATCTTCTTTCCCAGTTCCCTGCGGATCTGTTCGGTCAAAGACGAAAGCTGCCCGATAAGCTCAATCTCGTTTACTTCACCCCTGGATTCCATAATTCTCCGTTTTTTGAGCATCCATATTCTGCTTTGCATCATTGATCTCACGAAGTGAGATTCTTGTAGAGAAAAAATAGTATAAACCGATGGAGGTGATGGAAATGTAACCTAATGCATGATACAAAACCGCAATGGCACTTGCTTTCTCTATACCCACACCCATGATTTTCAAGCCCCCCGATACTGCAGTGTGGAGCGTGCCGACATAGCCCGGAGAAAGCGGAATTGCCGCTCCAAATGCCGCACAGGCCACTCCGAACATACTTTCCATAAATCCAAAAGCAGATACCCCTCTGGCAAGAAGAAACATCATGCCGACCGATGAAAGAGCTGTCAGAATTGTATAAAAAAGTACTCCGCAAACTTTACGGAAGGAAAACATCCAGTCCAGACTTGAAAACAGCTCTGCACTCACCTTGCTCAGCCTGACGGCAAATTTCTGCGGAAAGATGCCGATTACCTTTTCTGTGCAGACTTTGAAAATTCCCGGAACCCACAAGTAAAGAAGAAAGCAGATCAGCGCGAAAGAAAATCCCGCGGCCAGAGTGAGAGCATATGGGTAAAGAACCGCCATTTTACCTGTGATAAAAACCGGAACAAAAAAGAATGATGAGAAAACAAGAGTGTCGATAAACCTCTCCACAAGAAGCGATCCGACACTTTCCATTACCGTAAAACGGTTCCTTTTCCAGAGAAGAACCGCTCTGGCTGCCTCACCAAGCCTGGCCGGAAAAATATTATTGAACATAAATCCGATCATCACGATCGGGAAAAGCCCTTTTCTGGAAACCTCAGGCCTTGAAGGAAG
>CAYLVN010000233.1:0-5815 GCA_964387115.1 uncultured Fibrobacter sp. | reverse complement strand
AAGATGCACCGTGCCACCCATACCACACACCCCAAATCCTGACCCTGCAACCCAAACTCTTACCTCACCTCTAAAACTCTGCATTCCCCGGAAACCTGGGAAACAAAATCACATCTCTGATATTTGCCATACCTGTCACAAGCAATAGCAGACGTTCAAAACCCAGACCAAAGCCGGCATGAGGTGCACTTCCATATTTCCTTAAATCAAGATACCACCAGTAGTTCTCACAATTGAGCCCCAGTTCCTTGATTCTGTCAAGTAGAGTGTCGTGTCTTTCCTCTCGCTCGCTTCCGCCAATAAGCTCCCCGATACCAGGCACTAGCACATCCATCGCCCGTACCGTCCTGCCGTCTTCATTGAGCCTCATGTAGAATGCCTTTATCTCTTTTGGATAATCATACACAATAACAGGCTTCCTGAAAACAGTTTCGGAAAGATACCTCTCGTGTTCCGACTGGATATCACTTCCCCACTTTACCGGAAATTCAAAAGAACTGTTTTTCTCCTCCAATATCTTCATGGCGTCAGTATAGGTAATGCGCTGAAACGGAGAAGATGCTATCCCCTCAAGGCGCGCGATAAGATCCTTGTCGATGCGCTCGTTGAAAAACGAAAGATCATCACTGTTTTTCTCCAGAACGTAAGTGCAAAGGTAGCGCACAAACTCCTCGGCCAGATCCATGTCATTCTGCAGAGTGAAGAATGCTGCCTCAGGCTCAATCATCCAGAATTCTGCCAAGTGCCTGGGAGTGTTTGAATTTTCAGCCCGGAATGTAGGACCAAACGTGTAAATCCGTCCTAAAGCCATCGCCATGGCCTCGCCCTCAAGCTGCCCGCTTACAGTGAGGCTGGCCGGCTTCCCAAAAAAATCTTGTGTGTAGTCTAAATCGCCAGATTCGTTTCTGGGAATATTCTTCAGGTCGAGTGTGGTCACATGAAACATCTCCCCCGCACCTTCACAGTCACTGGTGGTGATAATGGGTGTCTGTACATAGAAGAATCCACGCTCCTGAAAAAAGGAATGTACCGCAAAGCTGAGGGAACTCCTGAGTCTTGCCACCGCACCGAGAGTGTTAGTCCTGGGCCGCAGGTGAGCGATCTGACGAAGAAACTCAAAGCTGTGTTTTTTCTTCTGCAAAGGGAAATCGGGATCGGCGATTCCATGAACCACTATCGACTCCGCATGAAGCTCAATAGTCTGGCCCTTTCCCGGTGACTGCACCAGCTTTCCTATCACCTCGAGACTGCTCCCGGTAGTCAACTTCGACACTTGAGAAAACCCAGGCATTTCCTTAGAGGCAATCACCTGAAGATTCATCAGACAGGATCCGTCATTAATTTCCAGAAATGAAAACTCTCTGGAATCACGTCTGGTCCTTATCCAGCCTTTCACCAGCACATCTGCACCGGGCTTTCCCCTGAGCAGCAATTCCTTTATCCTTTGTTCCTGCATACTCACTCGCTATGATAGTTTATCAATGTTTTAGGGTTGTATCTGCCAATTTTGGCATCGTAATTAAGGAACGGGAGCCCGATGACTCCAAATATACCGGCAACGTGCGCCCCCACACTTTCAATCATCCCCGCAACAGCCTCAAGAGTTCCGCCGGTAGCAATCAGATCATCGATAATAAGCCACCTTTTCCCTGGAACCAGATCCGCCTCGTGTATCTCCAGAGTCGCTGAGCCGTATTCAAGAAGATAACTCTGGGAGATAGTCTTGCCCGGAAGTTTCCCCTTTTTTCTGGCCAGAACAAGCGGAAGCTTCATCTTGTAGGAGAAGCAGGCTCCAAGTAGAAATCCCCTGCTCTCAATTGATATAACACCGTCGATTTTTTCTCCTTTGTATAGATCTACCATGCTGTCAACCACATACCCGAAAGCTTCGGGGTTTGTGAAAATACTGGTTACATCGTAAAAAAGGATACCCGGCTTGGGGAAATCTGGAACCTTGCGGATCGCTGAATCAAGATTCATGCTGAAATACTCCTGTGAATATGGATAGGTACACGTATGAGCCAGATAATTAAAAATACTTTCTGCATATCCGGAAAGATGCTTATGCTGCCTTATTTTGCATTCGAGAAGGGATAATTGCATTTGTTCTTATCAGGAAGCATAAATCAGGTATCAGGAAATTTGATTCCTGCATCACTATCGATGAATTTGGCGTTATCCTTTGATTTTTCCGGCGAAGCTGAGTATTTTCCAGATTCACAGAACTTCTCTCATTTCAACTACTTTGTGAGTATTACGGTTATGATCAAAAAAAATGTACCCATGATTCTTCTGGCCCTTATTCTCCTTAATGGCTGCTCGATAAGGAAAATGGCTCTAACCGGTTTCACCAGCACCCTTTCATCCCAGACCGGAGATGTTTTTACCTCCGATGATGATCCGGAGCTTATAGGGGATGCACTCCCGTTTACAATAAAGCTCTACGAATCACTGGCCCGGAAAGACTCGACTAATGCAGAACTTCTCCTGGCCACTGGTAAACTTTTCTGTCTCTATGCACAGGGCTACGTATTATTTGAAGCCGATACTCTTGCGGATTCTCTCAAGACAGCAAAAAAGGCAGCCGGGAAACGGGCAAAAAAACTTTTTCTCAGAGGAAAAGATTACATCTTGAAGGGGCTTGATTTGAGACACCCGGGTATATACAATGCCCTCTCCGGACGTTCATCCGATTCTGCCCTGGCCATTACCGGCATTAATGACACCGCATACCTGTACTGGGGATCTGTGGCCTGGACAGGTGCCATTCTCTCTGACAGATCAGATCTGGCCCTTGCCATGTCTCTTAAAAAAGCGGTCTCTCTAATGCAGAAAGTTTTTTCCCTTGACAGCAGTTACAGTGATGGAGCGGTTTACGAATTCATGGCAATTTATTATGCCTCGGCACCCAAAGCGATGGGTGGAGATGTGGAGAAGTCTGAAGAGTTCTTTGAGAAGGCCATTGAGCTGTCGGGCGAAAAGAAGGCCTCTCCTTACGTAAACAGAGCATCTGTACTTTCTCTTAAAAAATCTGACTCCGGAGGATTCTCGGATTTTCTGCAGAAGGCAATTTCCATAAAAACGCCGTCACAAAGCCCTCTGCGTCTTCTTAACACAATATATCAGCAAAAAGCGGCATGGATGCTTGCCAATAAAGACAGATTCTTTCCTGCAGAATTGACAGATCAGTGACATCTTAACATCTGCTAAACCGGAAATCATTTATCTTTTTTATAGGTATCTCCGGTGCACATTAATATTTTATAAAAATAGCCATATTCTTCAAGTCTCCATCTGCCTGTGAGACCAGTGCTTACTCCGTAGTGTTTTCTTCGGATTTTCTGATGGCTGCTGAGTAAATAAACACATTGCCTGGAAGGCAATAGACAGAACATTATCAGAGTCACAGAACATGCCCTTACAGGCCATGTGTTTCCTGTGTTTTCATTTTTTCCGGAGGTGATGTCATGATTACCATATCTACACTTGTAAATTCCAGTAAAAAGGCTGTTACTGAGGCTTTATGGAAAAGTGATCCGGCGATCTACGACATTCTCAAAAAAGCCATCGACCTTCCAACTGCCCGTGAAATGATCTTTGCCTACCTTGACAGCCTTGACAGGCACTATTTCAATGTCTACTCCCCCCGCTACAGCGCATCTCATCACATAATCGAACGCAACAACGCAAGAGAATGCATAAGGGTGCTCAAAAACATTTTCCGCACTGAAAATGAAATGCTCTCCGGCTTTTCTGCACTGAAACGTCTTCTGGAAATTGCCATGAATAAGGAAGGAATGCTTGAAAAAACAGAAAAGGGGTTCCTGTGTGAATTTCTATATCTGTTTAGAGGAATAAACGGAGATGCAGGTATAGCAAATCTCTTTACCGCAGAAGAATTTACCACTGGTAATTCACAGGAACGATCCAAAGAGCTTGACAATTATGCCAGAGTGATGCATTCGCGGTTCAGACAATTCAGAACAGGCACCAATCCGGTCGTAAGCAGGTCCCGAATCGAACTCAGGTCAAAAATTCTTGAACATTACCATGCCTCAGAAGATGACTGGAATGATTACCGATGGCATCTTAAACACCTTTTCCGCGACGCTGAAGAAATCGGAAAATTTGTTGAGCTTGAAAGTGATGAAATCAAAGGCCTGAGAGAGGCAAAGGCTACAGGTATTTCTGTTCAGATTACCCCTTACTACCTTACCCTCTTTTCTTCACTGGGCCGAACGCTTCACGACCGTGCTGCAAGAGCGCAGGTTATCCCTGGTGTAAACTATTGCAGAACAATTGCAAAAAACAGAGAATACAGCGTAGATAATGACTTCATGGGCGAAAAGGCCACCAGCCCCATTGAAAACGTCACCCGTCGTTACCCTCAGATAGTAATTCTGAAACCCTTTGACTCATGCCCGCAGATCTGCGTCTATTGTCAGCGCAACTGGGAAATAACTGATATTGAAGAAAGCTCCCTTTACCAGAACAGAATCAACAGGGCTATCGAATGGATAAGAGAAAATGACTCTATTACTGAGGTGCTGGTAACCGGTGGTGATCCATTGACCCTGGATAACGAAAACATTGATGATATTCTGAATAAGATATCATCTATACAGCGGATAGAGAGGATAAGAATCGGCACCAGGGTTCCTGTTACCCTGCCGATGAGGATAGATAAAGAGCTGATTGATATACTCTCCAGATATCATGAATGGGGAAAACGGGAAATCTCGATAATGACTCATGTCGAAAGCACCGGCGAATTGACAGAAGAATTAACAGGGGCTGTAAAGTCAATAAAGCAGGCCGGAATGAATATATATAACCAGCAGGTCTTTACATACTATAACAGCCGCAGATTCGAGACTTCGTTTTTAAGGAAATCCCTCAAACTTTGCGGAATTGACCCCTATTACCTCTTTAACACTAAAGGGAAAGAGGAAACCGATGATTTCCGGGTTCCGGTTGCCAGAATAGAGCAGGAAAGAAAAGAGGAAGCCAGGCTTCTTCCAGGGCTTGCCCGTACCGATGAATCTGTTTTTAATGTGCCCAGACTCGGCAAATCTCATCTCAGGGCCTGGCAGGACCATGAACCTGTCATGATTCTTCCAGACGGCAGACGAATTTACCGCTTCTATCCCTGGGAGTCCAAAATCTCACTCGCTGATGATTACCTCTACACCGATGTCCCCATTTACAATTACCTCCAGAGACTGGCTGCTGACGGAGAGGATGTGGATGAATATGAGTCGATCTGGTATTACTTTTAAATTAAGAAATATGACACCAGTCCTCTACGGTAGTCTGAACACAGGCCGCAGAGGTCGCTCCAGAGTATGAAGTTGAAGTATAGAAGTTCCAACCGGAATTTATCTTCCATATTTCAATCGCGAAACGTTATTGCACCATTGTCATTATTTTATATCAGGACAGTATATCGCATAATATACTGAAGGAGGAAATTTGTTCAAATTAACAATCGACAATGAAATAGAATTAGTTCTTTTGGATTTCTTACATGCCCAAGAGCTTTTCAAGCTGATTATTGATAATAAAGCGTATTTAAGGGAATGGCTCTCCTGGGTTGATACCACGAACTCTCTTGAAGCAACTAAAGGGTTTATTTCTTCTGTAAAAAAGAAATACTCTGATAACAAAGGTTTTGAGGTCGCAATCTTCTATAAACGTAATTTGTCAGGCATTCTTGGCGTCCTTCCTGTTGATTGGGCTAACAAAAAAACCTCTATTGGCTACTGGCTGGCAGAACCTTTTCAAGGCAAAGGAATCATGTCCAGATCATGTAAAG